>CAVGAH010000032.1:0-21714 GCA_963627215.1 bacterium
GTATCTCTCCCTCCAACTACAGGTAAAGGAAAGATAGAAATATCATTTTACTCTCAGGAGGAACTTGAGAGACTTTTGGAAATGCTTATGTCCTTGAGAAATTTTTAATATAGACCCCTAAAGAAAAACACCATGTTTCACGTGAAACATGGTGTTTTTCTTTATTAAATGATCTTGTATCCTGAATTGCTCAAGGCATTGAGTGCTTTATCGTAATTTTCTTTCTTTACCAAAACATAGTCAGTATTGTATGTGGAGATTGCAAATATTCCAATTTTATTGTTGGCAAGTATTGAAGATATGTCAGGTAAGATTCCAATGAGTGAAAAATCAAGAATACCCTGTATGCGAAAAGTTTTCCATCCTTTATCTATTTCAGTTGCATTAGAGGGTACATCTTCAGTCAGGCATACAAGAGAATTTTCCTCATCAGTCTTACCGGTAAAGCAATACTTTGAGTTCATATCAACAAGTGAGTAATCATTGACTTTACATATTGAAAAATCGTAAATTATGCGTTTGATCTCCATGTGCTCTCTTTGTCAGTTGATGAAGTGATAACTCGCTGTTTACTTACATACATTGACCCAGCCTTTTGAATTAGATATCTGCTCGAGCTCAGAAATAGTCAGGCGCACAGCGCTGTGGTCGTTTCCTGCAGCAGGGTAGACTGTATCAAAATGCTTCAGGCTTTCATCAAGATATACGTTTATGGAAGGGTCAACACCGAAAGGGCAGACTCCGCCGGGAGCATGGTCTGTTAATTCTTCGACCTGATCGTAAGGTATCATTTTAGCTTTTGTATTAAATACAGCTTTATATTTCTTATTATCTATGCGGGATGTTCCCTCGACAAGTATAAGTATAGCTTTGTCATCAAGTATAAAAGACATGGTTTTAGCTATCATCCCCGGCTCGACACCAAGAGCTGCGGCTGCATCCGCAACAGTAGCTGTTGATGCTTCAAGCTCTATAAGATGGTCAAGAAAGCCGACCTGCTCGAGATAAGCTTTTGCTTTTTCTAAAGACATGTTTAATTGCTCCTTATTTACAGAAAAGTATACTTTATTGCAATTAGTCAAGCATTTTAGTATAGCTGCCGTTTTGCTGACTTTTGCTGGTCATATAAGTCAGCATTTTAGTATAGCTGCCGTTTTGCTGACTTTTTCTGGTCATATAAGTCAGCATTTTAGTATAGTTGCCGGTTTGCTGACTTTTTCTGGTCATATAAGTCAGCATTTTAGTATAGCTGCCGGTTTGCTGACTTTTTCTGCTCCTTACAGTCAACATTTTACTCTATCCTCTGATTTGCTGACTTTTTTACGGCTTGTCATTAAAAAACTGCTTAAATCTTATACTTTATTGCAATCTTTAATAATACAAAAAGACGCCAGATACTGCCGGAGAATATACGGGTAAGCGTAGTTGAAGTTCACTATACACGGAGCGTCACGTATATTTCGCAGGCAACAACAGGGCGTCCCATATTTTCTAAAAAGTATACTTTATTATAACATCATATCCGTATAATAGCACGGTGTGAGCATACGTTGAAGCATGTTCCACAATGTATGCACTCGCTCTGGTCGATATACACAGGGCGGCGCGATCCGTCTATACATTGCTGCGGACAGACATCTATGCATGTGCGGCATTGGATGCATTTGTCGGAAACAGCAAAGCCGCGCTGTATGCGCATAGTCTGATAAAGTACATCCGGGAGCACCTGCTCAGTCTTGCTGTAAGTATCAGAAGAAATACTTCCGGCTTCAGCGTCAGCATCAGTAAATCCAAACATATTGCGGCAAAGCATACGTCCGGTATCTGTTTTGAATATTTTGTTGTATGCTGATATTACGGCATTTACAGGCTCATCATCCTCATAAAGATTTACAAGAAAATCAGCTTCTACAAGTATCTGATAGTCAGTCGAATTTATATTCTTATATGTATGATGATGGGCGATAAGCCAGCAAACACGTTTAATGACATCCTGGTCATATCCAAGCTGTATCAACATTTTTTCTGCTTCAGCTGGACCTTCAAGTTCCTGATGTTTTCCTGTGCAATCACCATATTTTAGTTCACTGACTTTTATTCCGATATCATGTGTTATAGCTGCCGTTTCAAGTATAAACATCTCTTGTTCTGAGAGAGATTCCATATCGGCGATGGTATGTGCGAAGCTGTGGACTTTTAAAAAGTGCTGAATGCGCTTCGGGTCACCGGAAAAATATTTTATCATGGAGCATATAAGCTCTGTATGTTGTCCTGCCATTTTTATTCTCCTCACAATATCCTTTAAAGCGTAGCAGATCGCTGAGATGAGAAGCTTACTTAATCAGCGCTGCGCGTATTTTACGCATATAGCGGCGTTTCACGTGAAACACTCAGCATGTAGATATTTTACCACTTATCGTTGTAAGCATGTACAACTATCTTTAAGATATACAATTTAATTAACTTCAAAAATCAAATATTAGCTAACAGTAAAAAACAAACTTGAGTAATGCGGATATTGACTAAAGTAATATAATATTGTAACGTAAATATATCAATACATAAATATTACAACAGTAACGCGCGGTCGCCGCGCCAGACAGAAGTAATGGTATATTCCATATCAGGAAAGAAAAGTGAGTATAATGAACCCGATAACATCATTAAAATTAAAGAAAACAGCAAATGAATTCAGCAGCCTTCACCCAAAGTTTGCAGAATTTATGAAGACTAATTATCTTGAAAATCTGCAGGAGGGAACGATAATAAAAGTCGTTATACAGCCGCCTGAAGGAGAAGCGACAGCCTCAGCAATGAAAGTAAAGAAAACAGACCTGAGGCTTATGGAGGATCTTAAAAACCTTTAGTGGTGTGATATATTACTCGCCGCAGCATTCTGCATGATAATGGCGTGTATCACAGGCTACAGACATAAGTAAATAAGAAAAAGAAATAAATACACACCCTCGCGCATATTAATAAAGCACGGGGGTGTTTTATTATGATATATATGGATAACGCGGCTACATCGTACCCAAAGCCGCCGGAAGTGATAGAAGTGGCAGCAGAATGCATGGCCGGGTGGTGTGCAAATCCCGGAAGAGCCGGGCATGAATATGCGATGAGGTCAGCAGAAAAGGTTTACGATACACGTAAAAAAGCAGCAGAAATAGTCGGCGCCCGCGCCGCAGCCGAAAATATAATATTCACAAAAAACTGTACGGAAGCGCTTAATATAGCAATAAAAGGAATACTAAAAAGAGGTGACCACGTAATAACAACAATGATGGAGCACAACTCAGTCCTTCGTCCGCTGTTTGCAGCAAAAAGATACGGCATAGAGACATCACTGCTCAGATGTGATGCAGAAGGCTACCCGGAAAAAGGAAGCATAGAAAAAGCACTGAAGAAAAATACGAAAATGATCATCTGTACATTGTCGTCAAATGTCACAGGAACGATAATGCCGGTAGAAGAAATAGGCAGAGCTGCAGCTAAACACGGTATCATATTTATGGTAGATGCCGCACAGGGACTTGGGAGCATACCGTTTGATGCTGTTAAGTGCAGCGCAGATATAGCAGCAGCAAGCGGACATAAATCGCTTCTGGGACCGCAGGGAACAGGATTCCTTTACATTAGTAACAGGATAAGTATGGAGAATATACCACATATAATGGAAGGCGGCACTGGCACAGATTCACTTGAGCTGCGTCAGCCTTCAGTTATTCCTGAAGGTTTTGAAGCAGGTACCCTGAATGTTCCGGGAATTGCCGGCCTTAATGCCGGTATCTCATATATCATGAATGAGGGGATAGAAAAAATAAGACGAAAAGAAAAAGACATTATGGAATGCCTGCATGAAGAGCTCAAAGGATGCGATGGTATCGTGATGTACGGTCCAAAGGATCCGGCTAAAAAAACAGCTGTACTTTCATTTAATATAGAAGGTATGGATTGCGAAAAAGCAGCAGCAATACTTAATGACGAATACGGAATAGGTGTAAGAGCAGGGTATCATTGCACGCCTATGGCGCATAGTGCCATAGGAACAGAAAAAACAGGATGTATAAGAATTTCTCCGGGAATATTTTCAACCTATGAAGATGCTATCGCGACAGCGGAAGCAATCCGCAGAATATCATCTGAAAATTACTAATGATAAATAACATAAATTTATTAAGCTTTATCAAATCTACTCAGCCGGTGACGGCTGCAGTGTTTGAAGCTTTAATTAAATGATAAATTTATTGCTGTTAATGGGCTATGTCGAAAAATTTTTCGTAAAAATTTTTAAAAATAAACATTGACATAGGGGTTAGTGGGTGCTAATCTATCTGTGGTTAGAGCTTGCTAACCTTTTATTTTGGTGTCCAAGTTAGGTAGAACTACCTTGAAGAAAGTGTAATATTTGGAAAAATCCAATAAAAAGGTGCATAAGCTTATTTGAGGTTTAGCTACTTTATAGCAGAAAGGATGATGAAAATGCCTTTAACAATGATAGATGCAGGCGCAAAAGGGACAATAAAAAAGGTCGGAGGATCTACAGAAACAAGAAGATTTCTTGAGAATCTCGGCTTTGTAGTAGGAGAGACTGTTACTGTTCTGTCTGCTTTCGGAGGCAATATGATTGTCAGCATAAAGGATTCGCGTGTTGCTATAAACAGCGACATGGCGATGAAGATTATAGTTTAGTCTTCAGATATTTCTATAGAATGGAGGTATATTATGAGAACCCTTAAGGATGTTGCTACCGGAGAAACTGTAGTAGTTAAAAAGCTTGATGGCGAAGGCGCTTACAAGAGACGCATCATGGACATGGGTATCACTAAGGGAAGTGAGATCTATGTAAGAAAAGTTGCACCTCTCGGCGACCCGGTAGAGATCACAGTCAGAGGCTATGAGCTTTCACTCAGAAAGGGTGACGCTGAAATTATTATCGTTGAATAATTTTTTGGTCACTAAGTTAGCTGAAGCTAATTATTAAAACAGTTTAAGGAGGAGAAAAATGAGCATGAAAATCGCACTGATCGGTAACCCGAACTGCGGTAAAACGACAATGTTCAACGCCCTTACAGGCGCAAGACAGTATGTCGGCAACTGGCCTGGCGTAACTGTCGAGAAAAAAGAAGGTCGTCTTAAAGGACATGAAGAAGATGTAATCATTACTGACCTTCCAGGTATTTATTCTTTATCACCATATACACTTGAAGAAGTAGTCAGCCGTGACTACCTCGTAGACGTAAGACCTGATGCTATCATCAATTTGGTCGATGCTACAAACCTTGAAAGAAACCTTTATCTGACAACTCAGGTAATGGAGCTTGGTATCCCTGTTGTTATTGCAATGAACATGATGGATCTCATTGCAAAGAACGGTACTAAGATCGATATAGGCAAGCTGAAAAATACATTCGGCTGCGAAATAATAGAAACATCAGCTCTTAAGAATAAGGGCGTAACAGAAGCTGCTGAAGCTGCTATCGCTGCAGCAAAGAAGGGTACACTTCCTAAGAAGCTTGAATTTGATTCTAAGGTAGAGGGTTATCTCGGTGAATTAACAGATCTCCTTCCTGCATCAGTAGACGATCATCTCAAGCGTTGGTATTCTGTAAAGCTTTTCGAGAGAGACGAAAAGGCTACTGATAAAATCGGTCTTTCAGCAAACGCAAAGAAAGCTGCTGAAGCTATCGTTGAGAGAGCTGAAACAGATTACGATGATGATACAGAAAGTATCATAACAAACGAAAGATACAACCTCATTACAAAGAACATCAAATCTTCTATAAAGAAGGCATCAGAAAAGATGTCAACATCAGATAAGATCGACCGTATCGTAACAAACAGAATCCTCGGTCTTCCTATCTTCGTACTTGTAATGTTCGTTGTTTACTACATATCAGTATCAACAATGGGTGGTACGCTTACAGACTGGGCAAACGACACAGTAGTAGGCGAATGGATCCAGGCTCCTATCCAGTCAGTTATGGAAAACGCCGGTGTAAGTGATGTACTTACAAGCCTTGTTGTTGACGGTATCATCGGCGGTCTCGGTGCCATCTTCGGCTTCCTCCCGCAGATGCTCATACTCTTCGTTCTGCTGTCTATACTTGAAGACTGCGGATACATGGTACGTATAGCATTCGTACTCGACAGAGTATTCAGAAGATTCGGTCTTTCAGGCAAGAGCTTCATACCGCTGCTCATTTCTTCAGGATGCGGTATACCGGGCATAATGGCCTCAAAAACTATCGAAAATGATAATGACAGAAGACTTACTATCATGACAGCTACATTCGTTCCATGCGGCGCGAAGCTTCCTGTAATAGCATTATTCTCAGGTATACTTTTCGGCGGTGCATGGTGGATGGCTCCTCTCATGTACTTCATAGGTGTTGTATGCGTAATCGTTTCTGCGATCATGCTTAAGAAGACAAGACCATTCTCAGGAGAAGCTGCTCCGTTCGTAATGGAACTTCCTTCATATCATATACCAAGCTTAAAGGGTATCGCTATCCACGTTTGGGAAAAGCTCTGGGGCTTCATTAAGAAGGCCGGTACTATCCTCTTCCTCGCGTGCGTAGTAATGTGGTTCCTCTCAAGCTTTGGTGTTGAAGGCGGAGCATTCGGTCTCGTAGAAGACCAGGAAAACAGCCTTATGGCTATCGTTGGCGGCGCTATCGCATTCCTGTTCATCCCACTCGGATTCGGCAACTGGAGAGCATGCGCGTCAGCTATCTCAGGCTTCAGTGCAAAGGAAGGTATCGTTACTACTATCGGTATCCTCTCAGGCGTAGGCGAACTTGCTGAAACAGATACTTCACTCTGGACTGCAGCAGGCGCTATGTTCCCAACAGCTATAGCAGCTGCTTCATTCCTTATCTTCAACCTGATCGACTCACCTTGCCTCGCCGCTATTTCAACAATGGCTAAGGAAATGAACGACAGAAAATGGTTCTGGTTCTCTATCGCTTATCAGAATATATTTGCATACTGCGTATCACTCATGGTTTACCAGTTCGGCAGCCTCATCGCTTACGGACAGTTCGGCGCAGGAACTATCGCAGCGGTCATCGTTGCAGTAATCATGCTCTTTATGCTGTTCAGACCTGATCCAAACAAGAACAAGAGACTTGTTGCAAAGAGATCAGTCATGAATGCTTAAGGGAATAAACCTCATATATACCCTTCAGGGGAATGGGTCAGTATGATCCGCGGCAGTGTTTGCGCGCTGCCGCAGCGCCCCTGACAGAAAGTAAAAAATTGAGAAAAACAAACAACTGATGAATTTGATAATGATGTTTTAATAATATGGCGGTCCGGACGGATCGCCATATTGACTATGTACATATAGAAGCATCAACAATACAGAAATATGAATGTGGCATGTGTACGGTCTGCAAGGCAGACCAAGCCAAAACTAACGACTTGATAGACTAAATATTCAAAAATGAATTATATTAAGTTTGGTTAGTAGCGTCTAATACAGGTTATGCATGGCTAACATTAAAAAACTATTATGATTCTGTAAAAGTTATGCTTGATTAACCGTATTTCCGTTATATATAATACGCATTACGGAAATATATGAAGTTTTTTGCATATCGAAAATGTAAAAACATAAAACAAGATAAAGTATTTATATGATTTATGAGGAGGAATATAAAAATGAAGACATTAAAGTTAGTAAAAGCAATAAAGAGCGCAGATCCTGTACATTACGGTGTATTTGCAGCAGGCTTATTTTTAGGTACAGCAGGCGTTAAGATCCTCTCAAGCGCAGACGCTAAGGGCGTTTACACTAAGTGCCTCGCAGCAGGCCTCAGAGCTAAGGATTCAGTTATGAAGACTGTAACTAAGGTTCAGGAAAGCGCTGACGATATCCTCGCAGAAGCAAAGCAGATCAACGAAGACAGAGCTGCTGCTGAAGAAGAAAACACTATCGCAGAAGAAGCTGTTGCTGACGTAGAAGTAGAAGTTGCTGACGCAGATGTTGCAGAAGAAGCTGAGGACGCTGAATAAATAGTATTTAAGAGATAAGAAAGAATCGGAACCGCCGTACTATTTAGGACGCTGCGGTTCTGTTTTTTATGCGGACGCTCGGGAGGGCTCATATGAATTTTAAGATTTTACATGAGATAAAGGGCCGGATGAGGATACATGTTCTTCAGAAGCGAATGACATTCGAGCAGGCGGACAAAATCGAATATTATCTGGCACATAAGAAATGCATTACAGGTGTAAAGGTAAACCACAGGACGGGAAACGTTATTATAAACTTTGCCGGTGACAGAGAAGCAATAATAAAGCTGTTAACATGCTTCAGCTACGAAAGGTCTGATATACCTCAGGCTATACTCGAAAATTCAGGACGCGAGCTGAATGATGAGTTTAAGGAAAAGCTGATATTCAAAGTAATTTACAGATATTCAGGAAAGCTTTTAATACCTTATCCTGTAAGAGCCGTTTATACAGCTCTCAAATCTACAAAGTATATAGCAAAGGGCGTACAGTCGCTTGTATCACGCAAGCTCGACGTATCTGTACTCGACGCTACAGCGGTAGGAGTATCTATACTCAGACGCGATATCAATACAGCAGGCTCTACAATGTTCCTGCTCGGAATCGGCGAGCTGCTTGAGGAATGGACTCATAAGAAGTCAGTTGACGACCTTGCAAGGAGCATGGCTCTTAATACCGGAAACGTATGGGTAGTAAGAGACGGAAGTGAGATGCTCATTTCGTCAAATGATGTAGTTGCCGGTGACAGAGTAATAGTACATATGGGCAGCACTATTCCGTTCGATGGAACAGTAGTTGCAGGCGAGGCTATGGTAAATCAGGCGTCTCTCACAGGTGAATCTGTACCTGTAAGAAAGACCCTTGAAAGTACAGTTTATGCAGGAACTATCGTAGAGGAAGGTGAAGTAACACTTCTCGTTAAGGAAGTAAGCGGAGCCAGCCGTTTTGAAAAGATAGTTCAGATGATAGAGGAAACGGAAAAGCTCAAATCATCTGCAGAAGGCAAGGCTGAGCATTTAGCTGACAGGCTCGTACCTTATACGCTCGGCGGTACGGCTCTCGTATATCTGCTCACAAGAAATGCAACAAAGGCGCTTTCAGTACTCCTGGTGGACTTCTCATGTGCTCTGAAGCTTGCTATGCCTATATCTGTTCTTTCTGCTATACGCGAGGCGAGAGAGCATAATATAAACGTTAAGGGCGGTAAGTTCCTTGAAGCAATGGCAGAAGCAGACACTATAGTATTTGATAAGACAGGTACGCTCACAAAGGCATGCCCTACAGTAGTAGATGTTATTTCATTCTGTGACAGGTCAGAGGACGAGCTCCTGCGCATAGCTGCATGCATGGAAGAACACTTCCCTCATTCTATGGCAAAGGCTGTAGTAGACGCAGCTGCAGAGCGAGATCTGCAGCATGATGAGATGCACACTAAGGTACAGTATACTGTAGCACACGGTATTTCCACAGAAATAGAAGGCAAGAAGGCTATAATAGGCAGCGCACACTTCGTATTTGAGGATGAACACTGCGAGATACCTGAGGGTCGTGAAGAAGAGTACAAATCTCTCAGAGAAGAATACTCACACCTTTACCTCGCTATCGAAAACAAGCTCGCAGCAGTTATCTGCATAAGCGATCCTGTAAGAGAAGAAGCAGAGGCAGTTGTAAATTCACTTCGCAGCGCAGGTATGAAGCACATTGTAATGATGACAGGCGATGGCGAAAAGGCTGCTTCAGCTATAGCTGCACAGGTAGGCGTTGACGAATACTATTCAGAAGTACTGCCTGAGGACAAGGCTTCATTCGTCGATAAGATGAAGGCAAAGGGTCATAAGGTAGTAATGATAGGTGACGGAATAAACGATTCTCCGGCGCTCTCAGCAGCTAACGTAGGCATCGCTATAAGCGACGGTGCGGAGATAGCAAGAGATATCGCAGACATTACGATAAGCGCAGACAACCTGTTTGAGATAGTAACGCTCAAGCTCATAAGCAATGCGCTCATGCACCGTATCCATCGCAATTACAGAACGATAGTAGGCTTTAACTCAATGCTCCTTATAGGTGGTGTTGCAGGTGTACTTCAGCCGACTGTGTCAGCACTCCTTCATAATACATCTACATTGCTTATAGGTGTAAACAGCATGAAGAACCTGCTGCAGTAACAATGATATAGAAATATTAAATGTACATTGTAGATAAGCAATGTATATATTGAATAATATGCAAATAAAAGCGGACAGCCTCACGGCCGTCCGCTTTTTCAATACACCTATACGCCCGCCGGGCGGGCCGACAGCATGGCATAAAACAAAAAAGCGTTGGCTCCCGTGCATAACGCACCGGAGCCAACGGAGCTTCTGCTCCGCCCGGGTTTCGGTGGGAGATTATGACCCACCACCGAAACCCGGGAATGGACCCCGCCGCTTATAGAAGCGGGGTCCATCTGGCGCTACGTTATTCAGCAAATAAAGCAGTAGAAAGATATCTGTCACCTGTATCAGGCAGGAGAACAACGATAGTCTTACCCTTGTTTTCAGGTCTCTTTGCAACCTGTACAGCAGCATAGAGAGCAGCGCCTGAAGAAATACCTACGAGAACGCCTTCCTTGTGACCTACGAGTCTGCCGTACTCAAAAGCATTGTCGTTTTCTACAGGGATTATCTCGTCATAGACCTTTGTGTCAAGAACGTCAGGAACGAAGCCTGCACCGATACCCTGGATCTTGTGAGGACCTGACTTTCCACCTGAAAGAACAGGTGAAGAAGCAGGCTCAACAGCGATGACCTTTACTTCAGGCTTCTTTGACTTGAGGTATTCGCCAACGCCTGTAACAGTACCGCCTGTACCAACGCCTGCGATGAAGTAATCAACATCGCCTTCTGTATCTTCAAAGATCTCAGGACCTGTAGTATCGAAATGTACCTTAGGGTTTGCAGGGTTTACGAACTGACCGGGTATGAAGCTGTTAGGGATCTCCTCAGCAAGCTCGTTTGCCTTTGCGATAGCACCAGGCATACCCTTTGAACCGTCAGTAAGAACGAGTTCAGCGCCATAGGCCTTCATGAGCTGACGTCTTTCAACAGACATTGTATCAGGCATTACGATGATTATTCTGTAACCTCTTGCTGCCGCTACAGAAGCAAGACCGATACCTGTGTTTCCTGAAGTAGGTTCTATGATAACTGAATCCGGCTTGAGCTTGCCAGATGCTTCAGCGTCATCGAGCATTCCCTTTGCGATACGATCCTTAACAGAACCTGCCGGATTGAAATATTCGAGCTTTGCGAGGATCTTAGCTTCAAGAGCGAGTTCCTTTTCTATATTTGTAAGTTCGAGAAGAGGAGTCCTTCCTATAAGCTGATCAGCTGATGTGTAGATTTTTGACATTTTAATATCCTCCTTAAAATTATTCTGTATTATCGTGTAGTCAAATTAATAAACATATTAAACTGGTATGTTAAAAGAATTATAAGACTGCTATACGATAATGTCAACAACAAAATTAAATTTTAAATAACAAAATCGTTTGCTGTATCTTCTCTGATAAGGTCACCTATAGTGATGCCATCCAGATAGTCAGTCATCAGCTTCTGGAGCCCGCTCCACATGCCGACAGTGCGGCATTCAGACGCTCTGCTGCATGGCTTTGCGTTTGGCTCGAGGCATGCGACAGGGGCGAGTGAGCCCTCTATGAGCTTTATGATGCTTCCGACTGTGTATTCGTCTGGAGACCTGTTGAGTCTGTATCCGCCGCCTTTTCCTCTCAGCGAGTCCACAAAACCATTCTTACTGAGTACTGAAACTATGCTCTCCAGATACTTTTCAGATATCTCCTGTCTGGCAGCTATATCTGTAAGCGGTATATATTTACCGGAATTATGCTCTGCGAGGTCGATTATAACGCGCAGCGCGTATCTTCCTTTTGTAGAAAATTTCATTTAAACACCTCCGTAATATTAAACATATTATCTCACAGGGTTTTAGTGGTTACAAGTAATTTTCTTAAAGCATACTAAATTAATATGTAATACGCATACAGAGGCGCCGCCCGGCGGCGGAGAGGATGTGATAAATTACTTCATATACTTAAGCGGCTATGCAAAATGTGCGTTATTCATGATATAATTACTAACCGATACCGCGCGGTGCGCGCAGCAATAAAATCAATACGTGTAATAAGATAAATGATGAATAAAATAAACATATAGAATAATGAGGAACAGATAATATGAAAAGAGCGTTGATAGCCATGAGCGGCGGAGTTGATTCAAGCGTCGCTGCATATATGATGAAAAAGGAAGGCTTCGAGTGCATAGGCGCTACGATGAAGCTGTTTGAAAACGAGGATGCGGGCATATTAAGAGAAAAGACGTGCTGCTCACTTGATGATGTAGAGGATGCGCGTCGCGTCTGCTCGGTACTCGGCATACCGTACTATGTATTTAATTTCACTGCTGATTTCAGGGAAAAGGTAATAGATAATTTTGTGCGCGCATATGAAAACGGAGCAACGCCGAATCCATGCATCGACTGCAACAGATACTTGAAGTTTGAGCGCTTTTTCAGGCGTGCGATGGAGCTTGACTGTGACTACGTTGTGACAGGTCATTATGCGAGGATAGAGCAGCGTGAGGACGGCCGCTGGCTGCTGATGAAGTCTGCTGATGAAAAAAAGGATCAGAGCTATGTGCTTTATTCGCTGACACAGTTTCAGCTCGCGCATACAAAATTTCCGCTCGGAGGCATGCATAAGACCGAAACGCGCGAGATAGCAGAAGCTAACGGCTTTGTGAACGCGCAGAAAAAGGAAAGTCAGGACATATGCTTTGTACCTGACGGTGATTACGCTGCAGCAATAAAGCGATTTACGGGTAAAACGTATCCTGAAGGCGATTTTACGGATATGGAAGGAAATGTACTCGGCAGGCACAAGGGAATAATAAAGTATACTATAGGTCAGAGAAAGGGTCTTGGACTTGCGCTGAAGCAGCCTATGTATGTATGCAGAAAAGATATGGAGCACAATTCTGTTGTACTCGGCCTGAATGACGACCTGTTTACGAAAGAATTTGACGTGTACGATTTTAACTGGATAGCCTTTGAAGAGCCGCCGGCTGAGTTAAGGGCGAAGGTAAAGATACGTTACGGTCAGAAGGAGCAGTGGGCTGCTGTGCGTCCTACAGGCGCAGATACTGTTCATATAGAATTTGATGAACCGCAGCGCGCCATAACGTCAGGCCAGGCTGCCGTGCTTTATGAAGGTGATGTCGTGGTAGGCGGCGGTACGATAAAATAGATATTTTTTAACTTTTAATATTTTAAATAAGATTTGTTTTTTACAGAGCTGTTGATGCGGTGACGCATGCAGTTATGGGTCAGGCCGCGCATCAGCGCGGCCGTTTTAATTTATCTATTTCATTTATTCACTGCAGGGATGCTATTTCTGCCTGAATGGCTCCATTCCCAGGTTTGCCAGCTCATCAGCTCTGTTGTTCATGGCTGTTACGTAGCGAAAGTCATCCATGCTGAATGCGCTGCCGTTCCATTCCGTAAATTTCTGATACAGCTTGCTTACGTTTGTGTTTGGGTGATCGAGGTTGACGTGACCCTTTACTCTGTAAAAACTGACGGTATGATGAGATACGAGTTCAAGCAGCTTTTCCCAGAGCTCTTTATTTTCGACAGGAGTTTTCTTTGAAGTTTTCCAGCCGTTTTTCTGCCATGATACATACCATTTCTGTCGGAAGCAGTCCATTACGTATGAACTGTCGGAAAATATCTGGATGTTCTGACCGTCTTTTTTCAATGCTGAGAGTGCTTCTATGACGGCTGTCATTTCCATTTTATTGTTTGTCGTATTTATCTCGCCGCCGTATAATTCCTTGCGTGCTTCACCGAACTCGAGTATCGCGCCCCAGCCGCCGATATTTGTCTCATTCTGGTTTCCGGAGCACGCTCCGTCTGTGTAGATTTTCAATATTTTCATTGATTGCCCCTTTTCATATATATTGTAAATTTATATTAAAGCTCATGTAACACTATTGTAACATCTTAAGGTTATACTATCTATTGTATTGTGAGATTAATATATACGCAAAATGCGTAAAATTTTAAAGCGAAGCAAAGCCTCTGACAAGCTCGCTTGATCAGAGCGACGCGCATTTTACGCAGCTTTAGCTGCAGTGTAAAATGCGACAGCGTAGTCCGCGTAGCGGACGTAGGAAGGCAGCATCGCTGCCTGTTGCGAACGCTTGCAACGGCGCCAGCGGGGCTTTAGCCCCGTTTGAGTTTCGGTGGAAGATTATGAACCACCACCGAAAGTCGAGAATGGAGCCCGCCGCCTATAGAGACGGGGGACATCTGGCGCTACGTTATACAAAAGCTGCGCGTCTGTATACGGGGGAGACGGAGCGGCTGCCACTGGAAAATTAGAAAGGAGAAGATCATGAAAGCTGTTACCGGAAGAAACAGGATTCTGATCATACTTGCGGTAGTGATGTGTCTGCTCTGCAGCACGGCGACGACTGCTTTCGCGGCTTCAGGACTGAGTGATGACCCGGCTCTTACCATCATCAGCCCGACAAAAAATGCTGTCATGCAGACCGGAAAGGTACTAATTTCAGTAAAAATGACAGCTCCGAGAACTATAAAGATGTCATTCTACGATGTTAATGACAGCGGGGAAAGAACGCTTGTAAAGGCAGAAACATATTCATCTGATAAAAACCTCAGTTACTATACTAAGCAGATGAGCGGACTTGAGCCGGGAGTTTACTGCATAAATGTTTCGACATTATCAGGCGGCAAGGCGATATATTCGAGTGAGCTGTATATAAAGATCGAGAAGAAAACAGCTGACTCAGTAAAGGTCGATGTTTTCAATTCACGTAACACGACAAATTCATTTTGGTCGTCGCTGCTGAAGAAGTTACTCGGTTAATGATTGCAGAAACTGCTGACAGATGCGAGTTGTCGCATCTCCGGCAGTTTTTTTGTTAAAAGGACACGGTGACCGGCATGGAAAACAGAAAAAAATTCATAGAAAATATAAAGAATATTCTGATAGCAGTGCTGTTCATATCAGCTGTACTGCTATTGTCTTTTTTTTGGAAGGACATGTCCTTAAATGATCTGGAAAATCTTGCCATGGGAATGCAGGAAAATGATTCGTACAGACCTGAGCTGTCAGAGCTGACAAGACCGGGTCAGATAGAGGTGAGCTTTGGCTCAGGCGTTTATACAGTTATAAGCGCGGACTGGCAGCTGAGCGCTCACGGCATAGATGTAAATACAGCATCGAACGGCGGTGCTGCGGACGATATGCAGGGTATTCAGTCAGGTGTGGCGTCCGGTACAGGCATAACTGAGGATGGGATATACGATTATCTCAGGGTCCTTATGGCACAGTACATGACGCAGGCGGATCTTTCTCAGGAAAAGATAGAAAAATCGCAGTATGATGAAGTAATGTCATATCCATCGGTCACGGCGGCGTTTTCTTTTGATATACCGTTTACTGATTTTCTTAAAAACAATGGTATAGAGCCCCCGCAGGGCAGTGGTTCGGTGACGAACGTGACAGAGATATCATTTTCATCTGTCAGCAGTGAAAATATATTCATATATGATGACTCTGAAAAGGCGTACTATCGTTTTGTAACAGCTGATGACGAGTTTGCTAAAAGAATGTCCGAGAAGCTTTCTGAGCTTATAAGCGGCATCGAGGCAACCAACATTACTGCATATTATACTATAGAGAATCTTGCCGGTATCAAGAACGATACGCTGATTCCTGTTTATCAGAAGGATATGGCACGCTCACTTAACTGTACAAGTGAATTTTCTATAAGTGATGCTTCTGAGATAAGAAAATATGAGCAGATGTTTTTCCCTTCAGGTCTTGATTTCGTAAGAAAGATAACTGAAAATAAGGGTTCACTCATATACACATACGGATATAACCAGAAAATGCTGATACTTGGCGAAGCGGGTCAGATAAGCTATTCTGAGGAGCTTGATTCTACACAGTACAGTGATATAGGCTTTTATGAGGGACTTGAAGAGGCGGTGGAATACGTACAGACGCACGGCGGATGGTCCCCTATGATAAGTGAAAAGGCGGTACCTTATCTGAGCAGCGTGTCGCGGATAACATCAGATGATGGAAAGTATAAAGGCTACAGGTATCAGTTCAGTATAAAGCTCAAGGGTGTGCCTGTATCGTTTACATCGGGTGCAATGCTCGAAATCGATGTTTACGGAAGTCAGATAACGTCTTATCAGCGCGATATAGTAGCGCTTTCTCAGAATGATGATTCTGAAACTATTGAAATAATAAATGCCATAGACGTTATAACCAGTGAATATGAAGAAATAGGGAATATTCTTGCAAAGCAGGCAGAAGAAAACGGTGACAGCGAAATGCTGGCACGCTATTCTTCGGGTAATCAGTTCGAGACAGTCACTAAGAATATAGAGCTGATACGCTTCTGCATGATGCGAGATACGAGCAACGACCCTTCAAGCCTTGTGTCTGCATGGTATATAAAGATAGAAGGCATAAGGTTCTGGTGTAGTCCTGACGATGGTCACATACTTGCGTGGAACGCAGGGGAGGTGAGCTGATGGACTGGAATAAATCAAAAAATATAATCCTTGTAATACTGGTTATAACTAATATATTTCTGATAGCCGTATACGGCGGAAGCAGTGTAGTCCAGAAGAAAAATGAGAACAATAACGCTTACCAGTATACAATGAATGTCCTGGAAGAAAATAACATAACATATGAAGGTAAGATATACAGCAGACTGTCAAAAATGACGCCGCTTATCGTAAGCTACGGAAAATATGACAGCGCTATGGTAGATAAAAACATACAGAATACACGGAGGCTGTCCGAGGCTGACAGAAATGAAGCATGCTATAAAAATACAGCAGACGACCTGCTTGACAGATGCGGATTTTTGACGGAAAACGTAGTATATGAGGGCATATCAGAAGTGGGAACGGCTACAGTCGTCAATTACAGTAACGTTTACAAAAATATTCCGATCGAAGAATGCTATATGAGGGTATATTTTGAAAATGGCCGTGTAACTGATTTTGACAGGAAATGGATGGAAGTCGTAAACGAAGGCGATTCAAGAATAGAAGTCACTTCTCAGCTGTCTGCATTGCTTGAGTTTATGACGGAGACAGATAAGTCTGAAAAGATAACAGTTACGGACATGTACCTTGTGTACTGGATAGACGATTATGATGTGGACGGAGGTATTCTTTCGGATACAGCGCTCCCTGCATGGTGCATAAAATACAACGATGGCAATATGAAGTACATTTCAGCGACAGTGCAGTAAAACGTCATAATTGCTTCATAAAATCAACACATTCGGGGTATATAAATATAAATACAGAAGGGCGGAAGCCCTCAGACAGGAGCAGTCAATGGGACTGAGTTTTTGCTCACTCGCAAGCGGCAGCAGCGGAAACTGCTATATTATAAAAAGCAGCGAAGCGGCCATACTCATAGATGCGGGCATAAGCACAAAGAAGATACATAATTCAATAGACGAGCTTGGTATACTCAGAAGTGAGATAAACGGAGTTTTCATAACGCACGAACACAGCGACCATATAAAGGCGCTTCCGGTACTGACTAAAAAGAATCCGGAGTGGGGCATATATGCAAGCCGCGGAACGGCAGCTTATCTGCAGGATAAGGTATATGATGACAGACAGCTGATAGACTTCAATGCAGGTGATACGATATGTATAAACGATATGGAGATACATACTATAAGAGCCTCACATGATGCAGTCGATCCTGTGTGCTACTCGATATGCAGCGGCGGTTCAAAGCTTATGATAATGACTGACACGGGTATCGTGACTGACGAAGCCAGAAAAGAGCTGCAGACATCAGACCTTATAGCGGTCGAAGCAAATCATGAGGTAAACATGCTTAAGATGGGACCTTATCCCTACAGCTTGAAATGTCGAATACTCGGGGAATGCGGGCATCTTTCAAATGAGACGGCGGGAAATCTGATAGCAGATGTAATGTCAGCCGATGACAGATTTCGATATGTTTATCTTGCGCATCTGAGCAAAGAAAATAATTTTCCAAAGCTTGCTGAGCAGACTGTAAAAAATATCCTGGAAGAGAATAATTTTTACACAGACAGACACCTTAAGCTGGAAGTGCTCAAACGCGACGGAATAAGCTGTCTGACTAATATATGACAGAAAGCAGTGGGGAGGAAAGCATCATGGAAGAGATGAAAAATGGAATGAATACCTCGAATGAAGAACAGAGAAAAGAAGAACAGAGAAGCGCAGAGTTCAACAATGAATATGCTGCTCAGGAAGCACAGCCGGAACAGGCTGCCGTTGAGGTGAAGAGCTGCGAGCAGCAGACAGAGCCTGCACCTGTTGATTACAGCATAGGAGCAGGGGCGCGCGAGGAAATAAGACGTGCGCCGACCATGGCATATAACACAGCAGATGATGTAAATGCAAATACAGGCACAGCTGACACAGCTGAAGAGGTCGGAGCATCGACAGAAGGATATGGAACAGCGCAGGCAGGCGATGGAGCGGGCTTCGGTTCAGTACCGCCTATACCGCCGGAGGACGGTACAGCAGCGGGAGCGTTTGCCGGTCAGCCTGAGGAAAATGTAAATCAGAAAAAAACGAAAAAACCGAGAAAGCCATTATCGGATAAGGCAAAGAAAATAATAGCATGTGTACTCGTTGTATGTATAAGTGCAGGTGTGGGCTTCGGAGGCGGCGCTGTAGCCGTAAAAACTCTCGGTTCCTCATCGTCAGCGGGCGGTACGCAGACTATAAAGATAGATGCATCGGATGCGGAGAGTCTTAACGCCGCATCTGCTATAGCAAAGAAGGTAATGCCTTCTGTAGTAGGTATCAGCACTGTGTCACAGACATATACACAGACGATATTCGGTCTGCAGCAGGGTACTCAGCAGGGCGTAGGAACAGGAATAATCGTTTCATCTGATGGTTATATACTTACAAATTCACATGTTATAAACGATGGTGAATCAGAATCTATCACAGTTGACCTGTACGACGGAACAGAATATACAGGAACTGTTCTCTGGAACAGCTCAGATCTTGACCTCGCTATAGTAAAGATAGATGCTACAGGCCTTACAGCAGCTGAGATAGGCGATTCTGACAAGGTAGAGATAGGCGATTACGCAGTAGCTATAGGCAACCCGCTCGGACTTGATTTCGAGAGAAGCGTTACACAGGGCATCATAAGCGGTCTTGACAGAACTATAACTACAACAGACAGCTCAACAGGCAGCCAGAATACAATGGAAGGACTTATCCAGACAGACGCTTCCATCAACTCAGGCAACAGCGGCGGTCCTCTTATCAACAGTCAGGGGCAGGTAATAGGTATAAACTCAGCAAAAGCAAGCTCAGCAGAGGGCCTTGGATTTGCTATCCCTATCAATACAGCAACGCCTATAATAGACGAGATAAAGCAGAACGGCACTTATGAGCAGGCTTACATCGGCATAAGCGGTATGAACGTAGAAGCTGTAAAGGCACAGTATCAGACAGATTTCAATGCTGACAAGGGTATCTATGTAATACAGATATATACTAACTCACCAGCTTCGAAGGCAGGACTCCGGGAGGGCGATATAATAACAGCAGTAAACGGAACATCTGTAGACGATATGAGCGCACTCAAGAAGGAGCTCGTAAAGTACAGACCTGGTGATACGATAAAAGTAACATACGAGCGTGACAAGCAGAGCACCACAGCAGATGTAGCGCTTGCAGCTCAGTCTGAATCAAATCAGAAATCGCTCCAGCCGTCATCTTCATCACAGAGCTCTGACGGAAGCTCCGGCAGCAGTGACGGAAGCTCCGGCAGCTCCGGCAGCTCAGGTATAAATCCATATGATTTCTTCGGAAATTACCTGAATTAAAAATATTAATTAAAAATGCAACTAATGGCAAGCGACAGGAATAAATATAAGTCCTGTCGCTGGTCGTGTATATATGCGCCGTCATCGGTGCCGGGGCAATTCATGAATATAAACATAATATGCATAGGAAAGCTGAAGGAAAAATACTGGTCCGATGCAATAGCGGAGTATTCCAAAAGGCTTGGAAGATACTGCACACTAAAGATAAAAGAGCTTAAAGAGGACAGGCTTCCCGATAACGCTTCAGAAGCGGAAGAAAGAAACGTTAAAATAAATGAAGGAAAAAGTATATTGAAGACTGTAGGCGACAGCTCTTATGTGATAGCCCTCGATGTGCGCGGGAAGGAACTGAGCTCAGAGGCTCTTTCAGATAGGATAAATGATCTGGCGCTGGACGGAAACAGCAATATAGATTTCGTGATAGGCGGCTCGCTTGGCCTGTCGGAGGAAGTTCTGAAGAGAGCAGATTTCAGGCTCTCATTTTCGCCTATGACATTTCCTCATCAGATGATGAGAGTTATACTGCTTGAACAGATCTACAGAAGCTTTAAGATAATAAAAAACGAAACTTATCATAAATAAATATAACATTAGCTGCTGCTTTGCTTGAAGTTATACGTTAGTTGCTGTATAATTCAGTGAGAGGCAGGAGGATGCAATAATGGATTATAAGGATATAGCTTTTGATTTTGAAAATCTGAATGTAAGAAAAAGCGTATTTGACTTACAGGCAAAGACGCTTGATAATGAATATCCGGGCGGTATGCCTGAAGAATTAAAGCCTTTTCACTATTATTTTGCGCATGAAGGTCATGTTATTATGATAATCCCGAGAAATTATCTCGACGTTGCGCTCGAAACAGGTGATCTCGATGATTATGAGATACAGATACCTGTAAAGTATGTACTTGAAAAGGGTTATAAGTTTGTTGATGGTCATTTTAACTACATTGTAGGTAATTTTGATTATGATGACGAACTGCAGCGTGTTGATGTTCCTGTTGAGTACTATGAGTACTAAGAGCAGGATGATCATATAGAAAATTTATTTTGCGGAAGTGATTCAGGGCATATTTCCTTGTGCAGCATGCTTTATCAGGCATGTGTGCATATAGAAATATGCCCTGAATTTCGTATACGATAAAGCAGGTCAACAATTTGTTGTTGCATTATATTAATTGCAATGCTACAATGTTAATAGAAAATAGGCGATTTATGGAAGGTTACTGAAATGAGGCTTAGAAAAGAAAGCGATGAGCTGCAGGAAGAAGAGGTCCTGCTTATTGCAAATGTTTCTGATGCGCTGGCGCATCCTGTCCGTATCAGAATATTCAGATATATCATGAAGTGTAACGCTGCGAGACAGCTGGTATGCAATAAAGATATAGTAGGTGCGTTTGATTACTCACAGGCAACTATATCTCAGCATCTTAAGAAGCTGCAGCAGGGTCAGCTGATACAGGTAAAGAAAAAAGAGAAATATTCGTATTACTTTGTGAATATTGGGGTCTTGGGTAAATACGTTAAGGCAGTCAATAAATTTGACTGATACATAAAAATTGCAGGTAACGATTTATTTCGTCCTCATAAATTCTTAGGTTGTTTGACATAACGGCAAAACGGACCGCGTGCAGCGGTCCGTTTTTCTTTGGTGCGCGGGCGCATTCATTTATATCTATGTATTACTTTTGTAAACTATAGTATTGACTAATTA
>CAVGAH010000033.1:0-20472 GCA_963627215.1 bacterium
TTTGGGGCGTCTTTTTGAATCAATAAAAATTACAATAAAGTATACTTTTTCGTAAATTCAGGACGCTTTCCAGTTGCCTGCGAAATATACGTGACGCTCCGTGGTACAGGGAATTTCAACTACGCTTACCCGTATATTCTCCGGCAGTATATGGCGTCTTTTTGTATTTATAAAATTATAACAAGGTGCCTATATCTGCCATAACAGCTACAATAATGAGCATCAGCAGCTCGCTCATCTGTATGAGCCAGCCGCAGAGGTCTCCGCTTATGCCGCCGAATTGTTTTAAAGTCATTCTTCTGAAATATACGAACAGTATCAGTATCATGCACGCGCATATTACTGCAAATATAGCTGAGATGTATGCCATCGCAGCAAGTGCAACTACAGTCACAATCAGCGATGCGGCTGCGACTGCTTTCATGTCGGATGCGCTTGTAAATGTGTATAGCATGCCTTTCTTTTTTGACGGCTCGATGTGCGATATAGCAAATGCTGTTACCGATCTTGATATTACCGGGATGACTGTCAGCAGTGTTATTACCGCTGTCAGACTGCTGCTCTGTGTAGTGTGTGACAGTATTTCATAATATGATGCCGAGCAGAGCAGCATGTAGACTATCATCCACATGACGCCGAAGGCGCCCATATGCGGGTCGTCCATTATTTCAAGCTTTTTCTGGCGCTCGGCGTGGGAGCTGAGGGCGTCCATGGTGTCTGAGAAGCCGTCCATGTGTATGCCGCCTGTTACGAGCAGCGGTACGGCGCAGGCGATGGCTGCGCCCAGAACAGGTGAAAGCTCCGTCGCGCAGACGAGCGCGGCCCAGGCTGCCTGTGCTGCGCCTGTTACAAGACCTGCGACTGGCAGTAAACAGAATGCGTATTTCAGGTTGCTGCTGTTCCAATAGACCATTGGCATCGGTATTCTTGTATATACTGAAAGTATTATTATAAATGGTTCAAAAAGTTTTTTCATTTTCGTTTACCGTGACTGTATATGATAGATGGTATTTAAAAGCGCGGACAGAGGCGCCGCCTGCAGCGGCGCGGCATCATTCATCCGGCTATTTTAACCTTACAGGGATGCCGCAGACTACTTCTGCCGCGGTGTCGGCCGCCGCGGCGGCCGTTCTGCTCGCTGCGGCGAGCGCATCTATGTAATCAAGTGTGTATTTATCGTAGGAGCAGCCGTCTGAGAATATCATGTCTGAGACTATGATGAGGCTGCTGCAGCGGCGCGACAGCGCGGCTGCGGTCTGTTCCAAGGCGGCCGCGACCTGTTGTTTTGGTTTTGGGGATGCGAGAGGGCGCGGCGGCCGGTGCGGGTCGCCGGAGGCGTCGTCAGGCTCTGAAAACATTATATTTGCAGCAAATCCCGAAAAGCAGTCGAAAAGTACGACGCGTCCTTCTGCATACTCTGTGAGCTGCTCAGCATCAGCAACTGAAAAGCATTCAAATGTTTCATATTTTACTTTTACATTTCTTTCGTCTGAATACAATGATCCTTCATCTGTCATAGCGGCTTCAAGTCTATCATCAAATACACCGTTTCGGTGTATTTTTATTTCTTTACCACTCCGCCTCCTTCTGTGTCGCTTTATGCGCTCAACAGAATCAGCGCCGCTGTCGCTCATAGTCGCGGCGTATATAATTACTGCTTCATCCTCACCGCGCTCTGCAGCCTCGGCAGCGGCTATACGCTCCGCCTGCTTCTCCGCATATTCAGATTTTCCGCTGGCCGTACCGCCTGTTACAAACAAGAACATAAGTTTATACCTATTTTAAAAATCGCGCCGTTACCGGCGCATATCTGACATTAAATCATTGATCGCCCTATTCTACCACGATAATATTTTCTAAACAAGTGTTTATTATTTATTCTTTTAAAAATTTTCCTGCAGCACACTATCATTTATCAAATCTCTCATACGCCGTGATAGCCGCGTCATCAAACGTCCTGCCGTTATTATAAACACTAAGCGCTATATCAAGAAGCGGCAACAGCATAACGCCCGACGTTCCCTCGCCGAGCGCCATATCAGCATCAAGCACAGGCTTCTTTCCAAGCAGCTCAGCAAGCTTCGCAGCCGCAGGCTCGCGTCCCGCGCACGACATCAGCATGTAGCCCAACGCCGCCGGACACATCCTGGCAGCCAACACAGCCGCCGCCGATGATACAGAAACATCCACTATAACAGGCAGCCCATGCTCCGCGCCGCCCAGAAACAGTCCGACCATACCGGCTATCTCAAGCCCTCCGACCTTAGACAGCACATCAAGCGCATCTGACGCATCCGGTCCATTCACACGCAGCGCCCTTTCCACGGCGCTGACCTTGCGCGCCAGTCCTTCATCAGAAAGTCCGGCTCCGCGCCCTGTAAGCGCCTGCGGCTCAAGACCCGTAATTGCGCACGTTATCGCCGTCATAGGCGTAGTATTTCCTATACCCATCTCACCGCTGACCGCTATATCATACCCGCGCTCAGACAGCATCGCCGCAATATCCATACCGGCATGCACAGCCTCACACGCTTCCTCACGGCTCATTGCAGCGCCCACAGCTATATTTCCAGCGCCTCGGCGTATCTTCTTATCTATAACGCGCTCATCAAGCGCGCTCCTGTCAGCCGCTGTCCCCATATCGACAGCAAAAACGTCAGCGCCCGCAGCCGCAGCCATCATATTTACAGTAGAGCCGCCCGCAGCGACAGCATTTGCGACATTTACAGTCACCGAGCTGTCAGTCTGCGATACGCCCTCAGCCACAACGCCGTGGTCACCGCACATAACGACTACAGCCTTTTTATTTATCCTCACATCTGCCGACCCGCGTGCTCCCGCGATATCGACGATCATATCTTCAAATCTTCCGAGCCCGTCAACAGGCTTCGCCAGGCTGTCCCAATGCTCCCGAGCCGCGCGCCCGGCGCGCGCATCAGCAGCCTTTATCCCGCTTATCCGTTCCTTCAACATTTCCTCAAATAACATAATATTCCATCGCTTTCATTTTCATCCTCTGCGCCGGGTGCAGGCTCTGACAAACCTCATTGCTGCCTCAGGCGAATCGTAATAAAACAGATGCGGAAATCCTGCGTACATATCGTCTGTCATGATCCCGCACTCCCAGCTCCGGCTCCCGTCAGGCTTGACCGCCATAAACGAATCCCCGCAGCAGTCGCTGTCCCAGTAATGAAATTCATGCGCCTTAAGCTCCGAGCCCTCCCGGCACAGCAGCCCGTCCTCAAGAGCTCTAAGCTTCACATAACCGAACCGCCCCAGTCTGTCAGTCCTGAAGCACCGTCCCGGAACAACGCCCGCCATACGATAAACATTTCCGTCAGCGCCCTCAAGCGTTTCATGCAGATACATAAATCCGCCGCACTCCGCTATCATCGGTACGCCGTCAGCCCTCGACTGCCTTATAGCCGCAAGCATCGGCTCATTCGCCGCAAGCTCCGCCGCGTGCAGCTCAGGATAACCTCCGCTCAGTATCACTCCATCCGTCCCGTCAGGCAAAGCGCTGTCCCTCAAAGGACTGAACGGTATCACATCGCACCCGAGCTCCTGCAATAATGCAATATTTTCCTTATATGTAAAACAAAATGCATCGTCCGAGGCCAATGCAATACGTACCTTGCGCGCGTCACCGCGCAAAATAGCTGCAGCTTCCACAGAAACGCGCTCATTAAAGCGCGTTTTCCACTCCGGCACAGCGGCTTCCAGGCGCGGGGCTTCAGTCGCAAGCTCCATTATACCGTCTATATCTACAGTTTTTTCCATTTCAGAAGCTATAAGCTTCATTTTTTCCTTTATATCAGCTATCTCAGCCGCCGTAACAAGCCCCAGGTGGCGGCTTTCAAGCATGAGCGCCGCGCGGCGCGGCAGGTATCCTATCGGCTTTACGCCCATTGCTGCTGCCATTTCTGCCGCACGTGCGTAAAGCTTTTCAGACATGTTATTAAAAATAACACCTTTTATGCAGCTGTCCGTTATCTCAGGCCAGTCGAGAAATCCCTTAAGCACAGCGCCGACAGACGCGCCCATTCCTCTGCAGTTTATCACGAGTATCACAGGAGCCTTTACGGCGCGCGCCACGCTGAACGTGCTCGCCTCAGACGTAAGACCTATGCCGTCGTAATACCCCATGACACCTTCAATTACAGAAATGTCAGTTTCTTCCTCAGCCTGATTGACTATCCATCTGAGCGTTTTTTCATCAGAAAAAAACGGGTCGAGATTTCCAGCCCTCGCACCCGTTATACGCTCATAAAACATAGGATCTATATAGTCGGGGCCGCATTTAAACGCTGACGCGGCGAGCCCCCTGTCGACAAGACACTGCAGCAGCCCTGACGTTACAGTCGTTTTGCCGCTGCCGCTCCCTGTACCGGCTATAAGTACCCTCATTCCATATACCTCGCTATTATATCAGGGATATTGCCCCTGTTTTCTTCATCTACTGTAAGTATGACCGTATCATCGCGTTCGTGCAGCATATCCCAGAACGGTCCGTCCGGCTTGTTTCTGAGTACTCCGATAGTTCGTATGCCCCGGTCGAGCATCGCAGGCACTGCCGCCATGAAAACAGGCGCGTCCTTTTCCATAAAACCAAGCTCGTCCATTATGAGCATGTCGCAGCCTGAAGTATCGATATCTGTAAGCATCTTTCCTGCGCGGTCAAAAGCTCCTATATCAGGAACAGGCCTTGAAAGTCCTCCCGGCGCAGCTACTTCTACATCCTGCTCGCCGCTCTCTCCGATGACCTTCATCATCAGTATGCCTGTGCTTCTGTCCAGGTGCGTCGTAAATCCGAGCGGCCTGATATTTTCTTTTTCAAGAAATCTTTTTATTGCCGTAGACTTTCCGACCTGAACATCTCCGGTAAGAAAAACATTCATTTTCGTTTATCCCCTCTACACGTCACTGCAGTCGGCGCGGTGACGCGCGCTTACTGCTTTTCCGGTCATAACTTATTCGTTCTTCAAATTCGTTCTTAAAACGTTTCTCCGATATCTCTCCTATTTGAACCGGAATTCCGCTTTTATTATAAACACAGGGTTCTGCGCCTGCAGCAGGTTGTGCTCGCCTACGCTGCGCGTCCTTGACGCTGATATCTGCGTGTATTCTATTTTAAGTGCTTTTTTTGTGCTCAGCATCGTTACTGATTTTGCAATCGTTTCCATTGAAACTGCGTTTATAACGAGTCTGAAATCACGGCGCGCTTCTCTGTTCTTTTCGACAAGTGCGTCTATTATGCCCTCGAGCATGCCATTTGAGCCGCCTACGAACACGAAATCAGGCGCAGGGAGCTCTTCGAGCGCCTCCGGTGCGCTGCCCGTTACTGCGATTATATTATCTACTGCCATCGCGTGAGCGTTTTTCTGCAGCAGATCTATCGCCTCGGGATTTACCTCGATGCCGTAAACTGTTCCTCTGTAGGCCGCCATGGCTGCTTCTATCGAGACTGAACCCGTTCCGGCGCCTATGTCGTAGACTATGCTTTCAGGCTGTATCTTCAGCGCCGACATAGTTACGGCTCTGACCTCTCTTTTTGTCATCGGAACGTTTCCGCGCTCAAATTTTTCGTCTGCTATGCCTGCCAGTATGCGCTCGTCAGCTTTTTCATTTATGACGAGCATTACTGCGAGCTTGTCGTACTCGCCGTCTGCGAGCTCGCCTACAGTGCCTGATATTATCGTCTCCTCAGGGTATGACAGGCGCTCGCCGATGTAAACCGGCAGGCAGCCGAAGCCGTACTCTCCGAGTGTATGTAAAAGTCTGGAAATATTTCCATCTGTCAGCACGAATGTTTTCTTGTTGCGTCTGACCTCAGACGCTATGTTTATGCTGCGCCCGTGCGCGCTTATCACTTCTGCGTCGTTCCACGCCTGACCTACCGCGCTGCACATGTATGACAGCGACGATACGCCCGGAAGCACTCTCGGCTCATACTTTGCGAGTGCTTCTGCTATAGCGGGCGCTCCGCTGTAAAGGCCCGGGTCGCCTGATACGAGGACTGCGAAATGCTCCGCGTCCTCTGCATCTATTATCTCCGCTATTTTATCTGCGCGGTACTCGCTTATGAGCTTTTTTCCTTCTGCCGCGAACGGCTCTATCATGCGCGCCGCGCCTATTATGACGTCGGCTGCGTTTATCGCGTTTATTACCTGCAATGTGGCCGTTTCCGGATTTCCGAGGCCTATGCCTGCTATTACTATATTCTTTTTATCTTTAATTACAGTATATTCCATAACTTATCTTCCATAACTTATCTTTTATAAACTCTCTTTTTCAAAATTTATATGCCGGTTATTGCTTTTCAAATAACAGCATAATATAATAAAAGCACAACAGGCAACCGTAAAGCGGTCAGCTAAAATTATAGGTTATGTAAGTAACCGCCAACTTTAGCAGGGGAGGCGGTTATTTACGCTTATCATTATTTTTGTAAACACTTACGAGCAGCATCAAAATATTTAATACTATCATAAGGATCTCAAAATCTGACATGCGCTCACCCCCTTTCGGGAGCTGACCGCCGTTCCTGTATTCTGTTGTGCTTTGTCCTGCGGACAATATCTATATTAACATATCGACTACAGATTTTATATATTTTTATTACTTCTTTATGACGTGAAATTAGCTAAAAAGACCGGACTTTCAGAAATTTATCTGCGAGCCCGGTCTGTTTTTATTTGTATTCTGTTATGCGAATGTCACGACTGTTCCTGTCTTGCCGTCAAGCGCTTCTATAGCCTTGTCGAGGCTCGTTATTATCGCCTTTCTGCCAGGGTACGCTCTGACGAATTTCATCGCTGCTTCTACCTTCGGCAGCATGCTGCCGGGCGCGAACTGACCTTCCTTTATATACTGCGCGCCGTCCTTCAGGCTCATCGTATCGAGATCTTTCTGGTCCGGGCGGTTCCAGTTTATGGCTACTTTTTCCACTTCTGTCAGTATCATGAGTATGTCGGCGTCTACCTGCTCTGCAAGGAGCTCCGCTGCGAGGTCCTTGTCTATGACCGCGGCTACGCCGTTGAGCGTCCCGTCCTTCTGCTCTGTAACAGGTATGCCTCCTCCGCCGCAGCATATCACTATGGCCTCGTCCCAGAGCGACTTTATAGATCTTATCTCGACTATGCGGCGCGGTATCGGTGACGGTACTACTCTTCTCCAGCCTCTTCCTGCATCCTCCTTCATCTGATAGCCCTTTGCCCTTATTAATTCCTTAGATTCCGCTTCGGTATAGAACGGGCCTACAGGCTTTTCCGGGCGGCTGAACGCCGGGTCCGACTCGTCAACTACCATCTGCGTCGCTACTGTCAGCACGGGGATATTTATATTTCTCGTGTTGAGCGCGTACTTGAGCGCCTGCTGGATATGATAGCCTATATAGCCCTGCGACATGGCTCCGCACACGTCGAACGGCATTGCTGGAGTAACATCCTTCGCTGTCTCCGATGCAAGTAATATGCGGCCGACCTGCGGCCCGTTTCCGTGAACTATCGCTATCTCGTAGCCTTTTGCGCTTATATCCGCAATGTGCTCGCACGTCTTTTTTACTACCTCGAGCTGGTCTTCTGCCGTCGGGCGGCTGTCCTTTGACTGGAGCGCGTTGCCGCCGAGCGCTATTACTATTTTTTCAGGCTTTCTATTTTCCATTTTATGACTTTCCTTCCTGTTCATGTGTGTGGTCTTGATATACATTTCTGTTTGTATCAGTTTTCCACGTTATGAGTTTTTTATGCAGGGATCATGCCGATCGTCAAGTCATTAATGAATCTGATCTCATCAGTTGTCCAGCTTATGCAGGATGTTCATGAGCTCCGTCCTGTAATTGTAACGCCCAAATCTTCCAAATATTTTTTAGCAACATCGTTTATATGCACGACCCGGTTTCCGCCCGAAAGCATCATTATGCCGAGCGGATAGCGGTTCACGCTGTCTATCAGCAGGAGTAAACATATTCTTCACCGTCGGCGTGCTCCTCGTTGCGCTCCTTATCTCTGCAGTCCTCATATCAAGAGAACGCAGGGCAGGCGCAGGCGCTCGTTCTCAGGCGGAATAAAACATCATAATACAAATGCCCAGCACGTTTTAATATTTTTCATGTAAGCAGCTCTTGTATTGTAACGACATTAGCGTTACAATTACAGAAACAGGAGGAACACATTATGGAAAAAACAGCTACATTAAATTTACGAGTAGATCCAACAGTAAAGGCCAGCGCTGAAGCGGTACTTTCCAGGCTTGGTATTCCAATGTCTACTGCGATCAACGTGTATTTATACCAGATATATCTTACAGGTGGTATTCCATTTCCTGTAACTTTACCTAAAGCCCCTGATTCTATAAATGTTGATCTCATGACAAAAGACGAACTTCACGCAAAACTACAAAAAGGTTTGGACGATGCGCATGCAGAAAGGACACAGGATGCATCTCAGGCATTTGAAAAATTCAGGGAGAATCACAGGTAATGAGATACTATTATGTGAAGATCACAGATAATGCATTAACGGATATGGAACAGCTCTATAACCATATTGCAAATGTATTGTTATCCCCTGAAAATGCGATAGGACAGTATAACCGCATCGCAGATGCAATATTAAAGCTGAATCAAATGCCTGAACGATTTAAAGTTATGGATCTTGAATCTGAATATTTTAAAGAACTTCGCCGAATGCCTGTAGACAATTACTCTGTATTTTACGTAATAAACGACGATACTGTGATCGTAACTAATGTTTTATACAGCGCTTCAGATATTGAACAAAGGTTGAAATAATTTATTTCTTAAGCACTATTAAAATAATAAAACAACTCCGGTGGCGCCGCGCGGTCAGCTTTTGGCTGATGCGGCGCTCCTGCCGGAGTTGTTATTTTCTATACGGTCATTTTTAAGGCAAGGCTGTGGGTGCGGTGACGCACGCGAGTTTTTGGTCTTATTACTTGATTACCTTATTATTCAATAATTCATTAATGAATCATAACGTAACTTATGCTTTTGAGGATTCTTCGAGGGTTGCCATCATTACTGCTTTTATTGTGTGCATGCGGTTTTCGGCTTCATCGAATACTTTTGACTGCGGTGATTCGAATACTGCGTCTTCTACTTCCATTTCCCTGAAGCCGAAGCGTGCGCCCATTTCTGCGCCTACCTTTGTGTCGAGGTCGTGGAATGCAGGCAGGCAATGGAGGAATATTGCGGTCGGCTTTGCGTTTGCCATGGCTTCTGTCGTTACTTTATACGGTGAGAGGTCTTTTATGCGCTCCTCCCATACTTCGTCAGGCTCGCCCATCGATACCCATACGTCTGTGTAGATGATGTCGGCGTCCTTAGTGCCTTCCTTTACGTCCTCTGTGAGTGTGATCGTTGCGCCGCTTTCTTTTGCGTACTCGCGGCATGCTGCTACGAGCTCGTCGTTCGGAAAGTACTTTTTGTTTGTGCATGCTACGAAGTCAAGACCGAGCTTTGAGCATACTACCATGAGCGAGTTGCCCATGTTGTATCTTGCGTCGCCCATGTAAACGAGCTTGAGACCCTTGAGGGTGCCGAAGCTTTCTCTGATAGTAAGCATGTCGGCGAGCATCTGTGTCGGGTGGTACTGGTTAGTAAGGCCGTTCCATACAGGCACGCCTGATTTTTCAGCGAGCTCTTCTACTATTGACTGGTCGTAGCCACGGTATTCGATGCCGTCGAACATCCTTCCGAGGACGCGGGCTGTGTCTTCGATAGTTTCTTTTTTGCCTATCTGCGAGCCTGTAGGGCCGAGGTATGTAGTTCCCATGCCCATGTCGTGAGCGGCTACTTCGAACGAGCAGCGCGTTCTTGTGCTGTCCTTTTCGAATATCAGGGCTACGTTCTGTCCGCGCCAGTTGTCTACAGGGACTCTGTTCTTTTTCTTTTCCTTTACCTCTGCTGAGAGGTCGATGAGGTATAATATTTCCTCCGGCGTGAAGTCGCGGAGAGTGAGAAAGCTTCTTCCTTTTAAGTTCATTTTAATATTCTCCTTTTAATGGCATGAATAAATTCATTCCGAAGTCTGCGCCTGCCCGGCAGGCCTGTTCTTCAGCCGATGACGGCTGTTGTAGGCGCGCCCGGTGCGCCTGCGCCTGTGCCTGGGATCAAGTGCGCGGTTTTCGGGACGCAGTTTTACTGTATTTTACTTATTTGGATAATACTGTTCTTCGCAGTAGCGGCAGCGGTAGACTTCTTTTTCTTCGTCTGTGAGCATGAATATCTGGTCGAGCTCCTGTTCTACTGATGTTATGCAGCGCGGGTTTTTGCATTTTATTACATTTACTACGCTTTTTGGGAGCTTGAGATCCATTTTTTCGACGATCTTTGAATCCTTAATGATATTCACTGTTATATTATGGTCGATAAAGCCGAGAATATCAAGGTCTATATAGTCTATCGGGCATTCTATCTTTATTATGTCCTTGCGTTCCATCTTGCTGCTGCGGGCGTTTTTGATGATGGCTACGCAGCAGTCGAGCTTGTCGAGATGCAGGTATTTGTATATGTCCATGCTCTTGCCGGCCTGGATATGGTCGAGGACGAAGCCTTCTTCTATGCTTCCTACGTTTAGGGTGTTCTTTATTTCTGACATTTCCGTTTTCTCCTTGTGATCCGCTTGATCGTTATCTGCCTGATGCTCGGCGCGCGTTGTTTATGGCGCATTGCGGCGTCCCGGCGTCGCCTATCAGCTATTAGCTATCTTAAGTTAATCGCTTGCAGTTACTTTACTTCTATTCCGAGAAGCTTGAGTATGAGCGCCATCCTGATGTATACGCCGTACTGCGTCTGGCGGAAGTAAGCGGCGCGCGGGTCGTCGTCTATGTCTGTTGATATCTCATTTACTCTCGGGAGCGGGTGCATTACGTACATGTCCTTCGGCGCGAGCTGCATTTTTTCGGCGTTGAGTACGTAGAAATCCTTCATTCTGAGGTAATCCTCTTCGTTGAAGAAGCGTTCCTTCTGGACGCGTGTCATGTAAAGTATATCCAGTTTTGGAAGCGCGTCGTCAAGGCGAACCATTTCCTCATAAGGAATGTTGTTCTTATCGAGAACGTCATGGCGTATGTAGCCCGGCATCCTGAGCTCGTCAGGCGAGATGAGTATGAATTTTATGCCCGAGTATCTGACGAGGGCGCTTACGAGCGAGTGTACCGTGCGGCCGAATTTCAGGTCTCCGCAAAGTCCGATCGTCATGTTGTCGAGGCGGCCTTTTAATGAATGGATAGTGAGGAGGTCTGTAAGTGTCTGCGTCGGGTGCTGGTGGCCGCCGTCACCGGCGTTTATGACAGGGATGCTTGAATACTGCGCTGCTACCATCGGTGCGCCTTCCTTTGGGTGACGCATTGCAACTATATCTGCGTAGCAGCTTATCGTTCTGATGGTGTCTGCGACGCTTTCACCTTTTGCTGCTGAGCTTGAAGCTGCTGACGAAAAGCCCATTACGCTGCCGCCGAGGTTTAGCATGGCTGCTTCATGGCTGAGTCGAGTTCTTGTGCTCGGCTCGTAGAAAAGCGTTGCGAGCTTTTTACCCTCGCATGCGTGCGCGTACTTCTGTGGGTTCGCTTCAATGTCCTTTGCGACGCTGATAAGTTCATCGATTTCTTCCACTGTGAGATCCAGCGGGTTCATTAAATGTCTCATTCTGCCTCCCTGTTTGTTTTATTTCATTTTTGATGTATTGATAAATTGATGACCTGCAGTTTTAAAGCTGCTTAAATCTTCGATATTATACACTATTTGTATACGGAATGCATCAGTTTGAGCGTGATTATTTTGTGGTAATTTATAGCATAAATTAATGCGGCTGCACGTAGGGGCGCGGGCGGGTCAGCTTTTCAGGCTGCGTGACCCTTTTGCTGACTTTTTGCTTGCGCAGATGCCTATGAAAACATACTACATGCCGCTTCGAGCGTTATGCCGGGCATGTCCTCGGGCGGCGTTATTACTATTACCTGCATGCCGAGACGGCGGGCGGCTTCGATCTTTTCCGGGAAGCCGCCCGTTTTGCCTGACAGCTTCGTTACCAGTACTTCTGCGCCTGCGGCGCGGAACATTGCTTCGTTGAGCTCTGCACTGAACGGGCCCTGCATGCATATTATGTTTTTTCCTTTAAAGCCCGCATCCCGGCAGAGCTTTACGGCTTCTTCTGATGGCAGGACGCGGATGGTAAGTCTGTTTTCTGCGTCTTTTACTCTGCCGAAGGCAGCCGCGCCCCGGGAGCCTGTAGTTATGAAAGCGCGGGCTGCGGTCCTGTTAATGACGGCCGCGGCGGCGCTGACGTCCGGGACGTAGATCATATGACCGGCAGGCGGCGCTGCGGCCGTTATATCCCTGCGAACTCGTATGTATCTTACTCCTTCTGCAGCTGCTGCCCCCGAAACGCTTTCAGTGACCTGAGTCGCATACGGGTGCGTTGCATCAAATACAACGCAAGGTTTAATATCGTCAATTAACGATATAATTTTATCGGTATCTAAATGCCCTTTATGTACATCAATATTTTCCATATCATGAACGTCATCAAGGATCTCCTCGCCATAATCGGTAGCAACGCTTAACACGACCGAAGCCCCGCTGCGCGCCGCCGCTTCCGCTAAAACGCGCCCCTCTGTCGTCCCGCCGAATATCAGCACAGTATCTTCACGACCGTACACGTTGCCCGATTTCTTTTCACTTTTTATATTTACGCTGATACAATCTCCTGTATTACCAGCTGCCCCCTGCAGCCTTCCGTCACCGGCAGCTCTGTCACTCTTACCGCCAGCCGTCCGTCCGTTCTCAACATAGCCGCGCGGCGTAACGAGCCTGTCACCGATAACACGCGTGACCGAGTTTCCGATAAATACAGTCATAAACATGTCAGCCTGCATATCCCGCAGCTCGCCGAGCGTCATTATCTCAGTCATTTCGCCGTCGCGCCCTATATTGTGAACTATCCCGCACGGAGTATCAGCTCCCCGTCTCTCCATAACTATATCGCAAGCTTTTCTCAGATGCTCGCGCCTTTTTTTCGACCCCGGATTATACAGAGCTATCACAAAATCACCGTCAGCCGCTCCGCGCAGCCTTTTTTCTATGACAGCCCACGGAGTCAACAGGTCGCTCAGACTTATCACCGCAAAATCATTTGAAAGCGGCGAGCCCAGTCTCGCGCCGCCGCTGAGCGCCGCAGTTATCCCCGGTATTACTTCTATATCAGGGGATCTCGTCATCTGCTCTGCCAACTCAAAAACGAGCGATGCCATCCCGTAAACGCCGCTGTCGCCGCTGCACACGAGCACCGTTTCCAGTCCCTGCACCGCCTTTTCCAGCGCATACCTGCACCGCTCAGTCTCCTGCCTCATCGGAGTAGCATAATATTCCTTATCGGGAAATTTCTTCTGCAATAATTCATTATATAATGTATAACCGACAATAATATCAGCCTCTTCGACCGCGCGCCCGGCGCGCCCCGTCATTTCATCTATTCGTCCCGGACCCGTTCCTACTATTTTAAGAGCCATAACCTTTATTCTCCATGATATTTAGTATTTACAAATTTTCACGGTCTGCATTTGCTGTAATAGACTATAGTCTGCATACTTTTGTCGCCACCTGCCGACCGCATACTACCATACTACTCTGCTGACACGCACACGCGCTCTGCGACCGCTACTGTCATCCCATCGCGCGCCTGCTTCCTGACGACCATCCTGTATGCGCCGCCGCATGCTGCCGCGGCGCTCCGCTCGCAAACGCTGTCCACGCCGACAACAGACTGCACGAAATCAGACCCTGTAAAATCACCATCCACACCCGCAAGCTGCTCCGCGCTGTAAACATAAAACGGAGCGCCGAGCATATCTGCCGCAGCCTTTATCGCAGTCTCCCCGGCCTTTATATCAACAGAAGCCGCCCTGTATATCTCATTCGCCGCTATGCCTGCGCCTGCAAGCACTTCATTCACGAACTCGAGCATCCCGGAAGCATCTGTATTTTTCTTACAGCCGATTCCGACACAGTATTTTAAACGCCGCAGCTCGACAGACACATCGCCTGTCGTCAATACGCTCTTACCGTCGACATCGCGTATCTCAAAAGAATTTCCTTCCCTATCTCCAAACGCGCCCTTATCCGCATTACTTCCATCACCGTCGCAGCACGACTTATCGCCGCCAGCCGATGCGCGATGCAGCAGCGCTGCAGTAGCCAGCTTAGCGGCGCGCATATCCTCTATAGAAAATCCGTTCTCCTGCGCAAACATATCGACAGCCTTTACCCCGGCGCCGTCGGAAGCAGTAGTTATAACTACCTCAGCCCCTATTCCGGCAGCCAGCACCTCAGCTATCATGTTCGCGCCGCCTATATGCCCGGAAAGCAGCGGTATTACATAATCACAGCTATCGTTAACTGCAATGACAGCCGGGTCTGCAGTCTTGCTTACAGCATAAGGCGCTGCATGTCTGACCGCTATCCCAACGGCGCTCACAAATATAACCGCGTCAGTCTTTGCCGCCCCGCCGCGCATTCCGTCATCATCAGCCGCGCGGAATATTTTTCTCATAAGCTCCTTAGTATCAGGAAAATATTCCTTTTTAATATTTAACCTCATTGCCTTATTGCCGCTATTATTTTCAACACAGAATTTATCTCTTTCAAAGCATTCAGCATCGTAATTTAACGATATATTTTTACTGTTATCCGTATTTGCATTTTTGACATAAGCGCCTGCATGATCTTCTGCAGCGTAACGATTCCTTGAAAATTCATATATTCTGCTGTTCACAGCCAGTCCCGGCGCACATGAAAGCGCTTCGGACACCCGCTCAGCCACAGCCGAACCCTTCTCCGTATAGCATATAACTGCGGCATTCAGTACCCGCCTGCCGACAGGCGCGCCCTGACATCCATCCTCCGCATCACTGTCTGCTGTATCGCTTTCGCATACACCGCTGCCATCCTCCGCTCGCGCTTCAGACACAGCACGCGCATCTTCAGCAGCAGCCGCGCTCTCCGCCTTCCTGAACTCCGTAGAAAATCCGGCATCGTAAAGCTTCGAAAGCTCATACTCATCACCGAGGAATCCGCCGACAAGTATAAGCGCAGTCTTAGTTATCCCTGCATCGGCAGCAGCCTGCGCCAGCCTGCCGAGTGTAGTCTCTATCTTTTGTTCATCAGGCCACGTAGCCTTGTAAGCTATAGCGCATGGCGTAGACTCATCGTAGCCCTTCAGCCCCGCGCGGCGAGCATCCTCACCGCCTGCCAGCAGCTCTGCCTGCAGCTTTTCGAGCATAGACGCGCTCAGAAACAGCGCCATTGAAGCGCCGTGTGCCGCCAGAGCGCGGATGCGCTCACCCTCAGGAACGGGAGTCCTTCCCTCCATTCGAGTAAGTATAAGCGTCTGCGACACCCCCGGAAGCGTATATTCCTTTTTCAAGGCAGCCGCAGCCCCGCAAAAGCTGCTCACGCCCGGGCATACTTCATATTCAACGCTCGCAGCGTCGAGCCTGTCCATCTGTTCGCGTATCGCCCCGTATATGCTCGGATCACCCGTATGCAGCCTGACTACGCGCCGCCCGGCAAGCGCCGCCGGTATCATCAGCTCCATGACCTGGTCGAGATGCAGCCGCGCACTGTCATATATCTCACATCCCGGCTTAGCATTTTCAAGCAGCGCCGGATTCACAAGCGACCCCGCATAAACTATCATGTCTGCTTCCCTCAGCAGCCGCTGCCCTCTAACCGTTATCAGATCAGGAGCCCCGCTCCCCGCTCCTACAAACCATACTTTTCCTCTATTATCCATATATGTAAACTCCAATCATTTATTCAAAACAAAAAGACCGCCCCGGGATTTAACGATCACCTCAGTGCAGCCTTAATTTTATCGTTTCCTGAGCCGCTCGGATATGTACAGGTCATTAAGATGCGGATATTCTTCCATGCCCTTTCTCCATATTTTTCCATAAAATCATTCTCTCGCCGAATATATTTTACTATACATCACCCAATGCCCTAATCAATCACACTATCAGGGTGATTTGCTTCCGGAAGCCCGCGCGCCCGGCGCGCATTCACATGCCGTTTTTATCCTATTACACTTTCTGCCAATATTTCCATGTCATTCGAGATGATGATCAGGCGGATGCGGGGCGTGCCGTTTTCTGAGCCGCTGCAGCGGCGTTTTGTGTGGTATGCGGCTTTTTCTGCTATTATGCGCATCGTTGTGTCCGGCAACGAATGTTTTCCGGGATCAATGGCATTAATATTAATGTTCTCATGACTGCAGGCGTCGCCGCCTGTTATGGCCGTTCCGGCCTCTTTCAGTACTTCAAGGGCTGCGTCTGTAGTTACACAGGCGTTGAGCTCTGCCATGAGGGCGCATACGGCTTCTGCGCTGTTTTTTTGTTCGCAGTGGGGTTTCCGGACGTTATCTGCGCTTTCATCGTTCTGTGCGGCGTTCAGGAGCTCTGAGGCTGCTGTAAATGCACAGCGCATCAGTATGTCCATACGGCAGTCCGCATTGCGCGAGTGTGTATTGAATATGCCGCCTGCGAGCTTTACGAGCTTGCCGAGATTTCCTGCTATCACCAGCTCAGGGATACCGAGCTCGCAGGCGCAGTCGAGCGCTTCGCCTATGAAGTTGCTGCATTTTATCATTTGGCTTTCTTTCGCGCCGAGCTTTTCTGCGGCGAATTTCATGCCGTAGTTTCCCGGGACTATGACTATGGATCCAGAACCATCGTCACGCGCGCTCAGCTCGAGCCATTTCACGCGCATCTCGGTGCGTATCGTTTCTATGAGCGCCGGCTCGCTCATCGGCTCTACTATTCCTGTGCTTCCAAGTATGGAAATTCCTCCCTGTATTCCCAGTACGGGGTTGAATGTTTTTTCTGCTATCTCAGCGCCGCCGGGAACGGATACAGTTATCGTAAGCGCGCCGTCGTAGTCTGCTTCATCGCATATTTGAAGGACGGCGTCTGTTATCATGCGGCGCGGCCCTGAGTTTATAGCTGCCGCGCCTGCGGGCTGGTCCAGACCGGCTTTTGTTACCGTACCTACTCCGGAGCCGCCCTTTATTATTATTCTGTTGTCTGCGGGGGCGGGTCGGCCGACGCGGCTTGCTCCCTGTTCAGGCGGGTCGGGCCGGCCGACGCGGCTTGCCTCCTGTTCAGGCGGGTCGGCCCTGCCGACGCGGCTTGCTCCTTGTTCAGGCGGGTCGGCGTTTTGGGACGTTAACGCAGCGGCGCTTGCGCGGCTGCCTGCGGGCGCTCGCTGCGCTTCTGCGTATATCAGCAGTCCATCCGTAACGTCTATATCTGCGCCCGCGTCCTTCCTGACGGCGCATTTCACGCTATCTGCGCCGCGCGTTATATCCTCAACATCAAAGCTGACTGCGCTGCCCTTAAGCACAAGCTCCGTACTCTCAACCAGCCTGTCATTGAGCAGCATATCAGCCGCCGCCCTCGCAGCAGCCGCGGCGCACGCCCCGGTAGTATAACCGCACCTCAGATTTTTCCCATATTTGTAAATATTCATTATATATTTTCCTGCCTTTTAAATCCCATTCTACTATGACTCTTCGCCCCGTTCAATATTTTCATATCAGCGCGTCAAATGGTCAACCAAACATTCTAAAAAGGTTGACAATCAATAATACCAACGCTATACTTCAAATCATACGTCCGCCCGGCGGACCCGCACCTGCATAGAATGCATCTGCAAATGCCCTGAATCATAAGGCGCGCACACCGCGCCGGTGCTTGTGCGGTGACGCACGCAGTTTTGGATATAACGAAAACGGAGGTCGCGAGCGACCTCCGTTTTCGTTAATATTACATGAATATTTTTTATTACTATTATTATTTGCGTCCGCTCTTGCTTGTGACCTTGAGTCGAGCCATGGCTCTTGCGAGAGCCGCCTGGCTGTGTACATACTCGCGTTCGCTGTTTTTGAGGCGGATACGTTCTTCTGCTCTCTCTTTCGCAAGCTGAGCACGCTTGACATCGATGTCCTCAGGTCTTTCGACGAAGTCACATATGAGGATGACTCTGTCGCCGAGGATCTCGACAAAACCGTCGCCTACTGCAGCAAATCTCTGTTCGCCGTCTACTGTGTAACGCAGCTCGCCGGCAACTACAGGTGATACCATGAGTTCATGACCGGCCAGTACGCCGTGTTCGCCGTCGAGGCCCGGAAATACGAGCATCTCAGCGTCACCCTGATAAAAGACCTTGTCTGTAGCAACGATCTCCAGATTAAATGTTTTCATATATGCACCTCACACTTTCATCAGAAAATGCAATTATGCATTCTGCATCGTCTTTGCTTTTTCTAAAACATCCTCGATAGGTCCGCAGTTGAAGAATGCCATTTCAGGAATATCATCCAGCTCGCCGTCAAGGATCATCTTGAATCCCTTGATAGTTTCCTTGATAGGAACGTACTTACCAGGGATACCTGTGAAGTTTTCAGCTACGTGGAACGGCTGAGACAGGAACTTCTGGATCTTTCTTGCACGGTATACGATCTTCTTATCCTCTTCGTCAAGTTCTTCCATACCGAGGATAGAGATGATATCCTGCAGTTCAGCATAACGCTGGAGCGCTTCCTGAACTCTTCTTGCGATCTCGTAATGTTCTTCACCTACAACTTCAGCTTCCAGGATACGTGATGTAGATTCAAGAGGGTCAACTGCAGGGTAAAGACCCTGTTCAGCGATCTTTCTTGAAAGTACTGTCTTTGCATCGAGGTGTGTGAATGTTGTTGCAGGAGCAGGGTCAGTCAGGTCATCGGCAGGTACGTATACGGCCTGTACAGATGTGATAGAACCGTTCTTCGTTGAAGTGATTCTTTCCTGAAGCTCACCTACTTCGTTAGCCAGTGTAGGCTGATAACCTACGGCTGAAGGCATACGTCCGAGCAGGGCAGATACTTCTGAACCTGCCTGTACGAAACGGAAGATGTTATCTATGAAGAGCAGTACGTCCTGGTGCATCTTGTCACGGAAGTACTCAGCGAGTGTCAGACCTGTCTGAGCTACACGCATACGAGCTCCAGGTGGTTCGTTCATCTGACCGAACACGAGGGCTGTCTTCTTGATTACGCCTGATTCTGTCATTTCGTTCCAGAGGTCATTACCTTCACGAGTACGTTCTCCAACGCCTGTGAATATTGAGTAACCACCGTGCTCAGTGGCGATATTTGTAATGAGCTCCTGAATGAGCACTGTTTTACCTACGCCGGCACCACCGAACAGACCGATCTTACCGCCCTTAGCGTAAGGTGCGAGAAGGTCTACTACCTTGATTCCGGTTTCGAGAATTTCTACTACAGGTGTCTGCTCGTCAAATGCAGGCGGTTCTCTGTGGATAGCCCACTGTTCTTCGCCCTTTACAGGCTCGCCGCCGTCGATGACTTCACCGACTACATTAAACATACGACCGAGAGTAGATTCGCCTACAGGTACCTTGATATAGTCGCCTGTGGCAATTACTTCCATACCCTTTGCGAGGCCTTCACTGGAGTCGAGCACGATGCAGCGCACAACTCTGTTTCCCATATGTGATGCAACCTCCATTACGAGAGGCTTGCCGTTAAGTTCAACTGTGAGGGCTTCTTTAATGAGGGGAAGGTAATCTCCTTCAAATAATACATCTACAACAGGTCCGATAACCTGTGTGATCGTTCCCTTATTCATTTATTCCTCCTGTTACTGTGCAGACGCGCCGCTTACGATCTCAGTGATTTCCTGAGTGATAGCAGCCTGTCTTTCACGGTTATATGCCAGGGAAAGTTCACGTATCATATCCTTGGCATTCGTTGTGGCGTTATCCATGGCAGTCATACGCGCGCTCTGTTCGCATGCATATGATTCTACCATTGCGCCGTAGATCAGTCCTTTTATATAGTTAGGAGCGACATGCTTGATCACAGCCTCAGGAGAAGGAGAGAATACTGGTTCTCTCAGATGTTCTCCGACTTCAACATCCTCAAACATCTTTGTTGACAGCGGCATTATACGCTTAGATGCTGTCTCAAAGGACATTGAATTGATCATATCTGTATATACAACGTATACTTCGTCTACTTCATTTTCAAGGAACTGTCCTATAACATGCTCTGCTATATCTCTCGCACGATACATAGCCGGATCTGCAGCCGGATAAACATGCTTTTCATCGATAGTTACATTTTTGAAATTCTTAAAGTAATTTACAGCCATGTGACCAACGAGAATGAGAGTATTTTCAGAGTCGTCTGCAATAAGCTCTTCGACTTTCTTGAAGACGTTGTGATTGTACGAGCCGGCAAGTCCCTTGTCTGATGATATCACGATTATCGTTCTGTGCTTTCCATGCTCCGGAATACTTCTCAGAGATGTCTCTTCAAAGAAATCTTCTTCCAGTTCAGGGCATCTGTTGAGGATGTCGGCAATAGTCTGCTGTAAAAGATTGAAATACGG
>CAVGAH010000034.1:0-19646 GCA_963627215.1 bacterium
AGGCGGGCGGGCATGCAGGTCGCTTTTGGGGCGTCTTTTTGAATCAATAAAAATTGCAATAAAGTATACTTCGTGTATTTAAAATGAAAAGTCATACATGCTCTCGTCCGTTCATATAGATATACAGGGCAAATGTAAATGATCCATGAGGAGGTTGACATATGAACGAAAATTATTTTGACGCGGCGGAGCACGATAATGAACAGATACCGGCATATGCTATGATACCCGCCGGAGGGAGCATTGTTTCCGACAGCAGTGTTGTTTCTGACAATAACGGTGATGAGGATGTTCAGCGCGAGGAAATCGAAAGTGAGGAGCCTTTAAACAGTGAGCCCGGCGCAGCAGAAGAAATACCTGCAGTTATAAGACCTGCTGCACCTGAAAATATGCTTTCAGGGATGAGAGCAAAGGAAGTGACTGCAGAAAGGCATGCAGAAAAAATTGAAAGGTCGGAAAAAAACAGCAGAAATGATAAAGCCGAAAAAACAGAAAAAAGGGAAGACAAAGAAAACGCGGTAAAGCTGATACCGGCAACAGATGACCTGAAAAGCGCTCGCATACGACTAAGCGGAGCATGGCCTGTAGAGCTGCCGGAGATGAGCATAGAAGAGGACATACTTGTTCCGGATACCAGACCGGATCTTGAGAAGATACTGAGCGTAACGGCGATTCCGGAGATAAACAAGCATGAGTCATATGCAGGGCAGAACGGTAAAAATATGCTGAAAATAAACGGCAGCTTTGATATATCTGTATTGTATCTGCCGGCCGGCAGCGGAACGGGAGTCGTAGCCATAGACACGAAAATACCGTTCAGACGAGAATTTGAGATATCTGAACAGCTCTCACCGCAGGCAGAGATAAAAGTCAGCGGTACTGCGCCCGAAGCAAAGGTAATAAACGAAAGAAAGATACGTATATCAGTCGGAGCAGCATTTGGCGCATGGGAATACGGCGAAACTGAAATGGAGCTCCTTGAAGGTGTCAGAGATGATTCCCTGCTGCTTAAAAAGGAACGTGTGCGATTTACGGATATGGCGCAGCGCCGTACAGACACGACCGATATACATGAAAAAATACGCATTAAGGAAAGCTATCCTGAGCCAAAGAGCATATTGCGCCACGAAATGAATGTAGTGGAAAACCACAGGCAGATATCAAAGGGTAAGGCAGTAGTAGAAGCAAGTCTGTACTACAGCATACTCTATATGCCGGAGGCGTCTGCAGCATCCTCAGCGGATCCAACGACAGATGAAGCTGTTCCGGTATATGTTCGCGGCAAGGTGGACTTTACGCAGTTCCTGCGCCTTCCTGACGTAAAGGATGATGAAACAGCTGGAAGTATAGTGAAATTTGACATACTGAGTTCCGATATATCGCTGCGTGCTCCGAGAGCATCGATGCAGGAGGATGACGATACAGATGATGAAGAATACGATGAAGGCAGGGACAGCTCTGCTGACGGCAGCGCACCGTACTTTCAGCTCAGCGCAAGTGTTGCGGCAGGAATACAGGTCTACAGGAGCATTGAACGTGATGTTGTGACTGACATGTATCATCGTTCAAAGGATCTGGAATACTCCACAGCGCCGTATCAGATCTCAGAGCTGTGCGGAAGCGTTTCACCTGACATTTCCATAAGGGAGACTGTAAATATACCTGAAACGCGCGGAAATGCAGCGTCAGTGCCGTATATATCACTGACAGCAGAAAATATTACAGCATCGGCAGAAGATGACAGATGTGTGATAGAGGGGACTCTCTCAGCCAACATACTTTTTGTTGAGGAAGAAACATCGGAAATGTCATGCTTTGAGCATCACATTCCTTTCCGCGCAGTAGCAGATATGCCGGGAGCATGCGAAAACAGCTATACAGAATGTGACGCAGGCATAAAGGATGTGTGGTTCGACCGCGTAAATTCACGCCAGATAGATATAAACTGCAGCATTTCAGCGCGTGTATCAGTATGGAATACGGAATCACATGATTTTATAGATAAAGTCTGCTATATAGATAACGGGAGCACTCCTCAGCCGCTTTCAGGAATAGTGGTATATATGACGAAGCCTGACGATACCCAGTGGAGCGTATCAAAAAAATTCCGTACCACAGAAGCCGCGCTGCGAGAGGTAAACGGACTGGAGGATGAGCAGCAGCTGACACCGGGGATGCGCCTGCTTATAGTATAGAAAAATGCAGCAGGTATGAAATAAACGCAAACAGGGCATTATCCTTGCGGAGGTAATAATACCGATGATAAAAAAACGAAAATGGATACCGGCGCTTGTATGCATCGTTGCCGCTGCAGCGCTTATGACGGGAATGACGTACAGGTACAACGAATTGCTCAGCAATGAAGATTTTATACGCCTTCATGTAGTAGCAAACAGTGATTCAGAGGAAGACCAGGCGCTTAAACTCAAAGTAAGAGATAAGCTTATAGAAAAAATAAACAATGACCTCGTTCGCCTGGCGGTCGCCGAAGCTGACGCAGATGATGAAAAAGCATCGCTTAACATTGAAGAATCAAGGGTATATATAAAAGAGAACCTTGATGCTATAGAAGCGGCAGCAGAGGAGGTAGTCAGAGAGGAAGGCTATGATTACGATGTCCGCGCAGAATTCGGAGTCAGCTGGATACCTGAAAAAACATACGGCTCGGTCACATTTCCTGCCGGAAATTATGAGGCACTTAAAATACTTATAGGCAAGGCTGAGGGACACAACTGGTGGTGCGTGCTCTACCCGCCGCTGTGCCTGATAGACAGCTCATACAGCGGAGCACCCGGAAGTAACGGCGGTGATATGATGAAGGATATAGTAATGTCTGACAGATACCGTGAGCTCACAGAAGCAGCATCATCAGGCAGGCCTGCAAGCGTACTTCATCTGCGCTTTAAATCGCTTGAAGCAATTAAAAATATTTCATAATATAATATTTATGAACACAAAAAGACGCTATATACTGCCGGAGAATATACGGATAAGCGTAGTTGAAATTCCCTGTACACGAACTGTTACGTATATTTCGCAGGCAACAGCAGGCGTCCTGTGTTTACGAAAAAGTATACTTGGCTGTAATTTTTATTGATTCAAAAAGACGCCCCAAAAGCGGGCGGGCATGCAGATGAGCGAACCGAGACTGCACGCAGCATCCCATTCTGTGACCGCGGAGCGACCTGCATGCCCGCCTGTATTGGCGTCCTGTATTTACAGAAAAAGTATATATTTAAAATTATATACGGCGCACAAAATAGCTGATGAAATGAAACCGGTTATATGGTACAATTGCAGTATCTATGATGTAGAAAAGAGGTAAAAACAAATGAGAAAACTGGGCGTAAAAACAAGCACATATGCAAATACAGAATTATATACTATAAACCCTATCGACGCTGCGGGCAACGGAACTATAAAGCTCGACGGATTAAAGTACGGCTTTGAAAGAGGCTTCCGTTTCTACAAGCTTGACGTTCCTAAGGAATGGATGAATCCTACAGGTGAATTTGAAAAGCGTGTAGCTCCTATGCTGACAAATGAAAACAGACTGACAGACTGGGATGAGATAGAAGCTTACTTCAAGACTTGTGTAGTTGAAGAATAGTAAAGAAACGCTGAAAATGATGTTGTCATAGTGTATAAGGTTAGAAAACACTAACTGATATAGGCGAATAATTATACCTGCTATTAAAAAATAGATATTGCATATTAATAAAAAAACTGTATAATAATTATTGTCAGTGAGATGCTGACAAATGACTAAGCAAAATTCGTTTTCAATAGACCCCAAATCCAAACCCGCCCGGCGAATGAACCCCAATCATTCGCCGGGTTTCCTTTTTTGTAAAAATGCGGATAAAACAGCCAAGTATACTTTATTGTAACCCCTATGGAGCATTCCGTATATTTCGCAGGCAATAGAAAGGTGTCACGAATTTACAAAAAGTATAGAAGATAATTATCAATGAATAAAGTATTACCTATTAAAAGAGTCTGCTTATAATTAGTGTATCAATAATAATGCTTGCAAAATGTTAATGCACAGGTTATAATGTAATCAGTTGAGAGGTGATAATCATGGAAGAATTATATGCTGTGTATCTCGAAAGTCTCAATCAGGACTTGCGTGTTTTCCAGAAAGAAGCCGACGCACAGGCGCATTTTGATAAAATGCAGTCAGACGGTAAGCCTGTAAAGATGGAGAAGTTTACCATATATCAGGTGACCGGAGTAGATAAGGCAAATGGCGAAGCTGCTGCAGACCCGGGTTTTTGGGAAGAGCTTCGTTATGATAACGGAAACTGCAAGTTGATTCAGCACTACAGCTGGCATCAGCCGCCTGAAAAGGAAGGCTATTATGCGGAGTACAGCTTGGAGTGGTAATTTTAAATTAAGCAAGATCCACATCTCAGAATGTTAAATTGGTCGTTATTCTGCAGATGATATTTCAGGGAATGCATATACGTTAAGAGTGAGAAACGAAAATACCCGCGGACGCAGCGGGTATTTTCATTTTTGGTGCGACCGTGCAGCCGTGCGACCGTGCAGCCGTGCGACCGTGCAGCCGTGCGATCGTGCGGCCGTGCAGCCGTGCAGTTATGTAATTGTTGTATTTACTTATTCATTTATGATATCTGCTGTATCAGTCGTTACTCTGAAAAGCAGAAATGTATCATATCTGTCGTCTTTTTGATGGATGATGCACTCTGATGACATCTGCTGCATCATCTTTTTAATGTTTTTTACGCCAAAGCCTGTGCTGGTCGAATGATCTGCGAGTTCATTTATACGGTTGCTTACATGCAGTATCACCTTGTCGTTTTCATGGAAAAGATTTACTATTACCGCGTTGGCGCGGTCAGCGTATTTGAGGATATTTGAAACTATATTATCGAATATCCTTATCATGAATTCGCCGTTTATCTTTATGTTTACATCGACCATATTCATGTTTATCTGTATCTGGTAGCCTTCTATCGTCAGATAGCCCTTCATGCTGGAAAGCTGATCGTAGAAAGCGTCGTACATGCTGACAGTCTCAAGTGAGATGTCAGCGTTCTTATCCATTATGAAATATGAGAACATATTATCTGACATATGCTTGAGCTGTGCGGCCTTTTCATATGATTTTTCTATATAGCTTTCGCGTTCCTCATCTGATTCGTAGCGATGCTCACGCAGCATGCCCAGATATATCATGAGCGGCGTCATAGGTGTTCTGAGGTCGTGAGACATTTCAGTTACGAGCGCCTTGCTCTCATCCTGGAGCTGCATGATATGAGCAAGCTTCTGTATAAAGCTCTGACGAAGTAAATCGACGCTGCCCGCAAGCATGGCTATTTCATCGTTGCCCTGTACCGTTATAGGATGGTCGAGGTCACCGTTTTCCATTCGGTGGACCTCCTCTGAGAGCTGTATCAGGTATTTCATCTTTTTCCGGACTGCCATGAGTATTATGAATATGAAGAGCAGGCACGGGAAGAAAAATTCGAGCACGTAAGCTATGCGGTAATAGTTTGTCGAGTAGAAGCCATATATTATAACATCGGCCTGACCGTCGGCAAAATTTACTTTATATGATGCGTGCATGGCGTAATCACTTTCTATCATTACGGAGCTGCTTATAGACGAGCTGTAGTCTTCATCAGCTTCTTCGTCCTGTGAATATGAAGATGTCATCTGTGAGTCGTAGACGAGCACGTCATCCTTATATACTGTAAGAGTGACTACATTTCCATCCTGTACCCATTTACTGAGCATGTACCAGTCATCAGATTTTACGTCATACTCGTTTATATAGTTTTCGAGACTGGAGATAGTCTCTTCGTCGCATTTTTTATAATACTTTTCAGTATCAAACATCTTATTGAGAGCCGCTTCGGTGGCCATGCTCAGTACGAGATAAAATATTATGGATGCTATGAGTGCAAACGCTGATACTACAGCCATTTCCATAGCAAGCGACATTTTGTAAGGTTTTTTCATGATGCTTCACCTTAAGCTTATCAGCGGTTAAAGCGATAGCCGCGGCCCCATTCAGTGATTATATACACAGGGTTCTGAGGGTCGTCTTCTATTTTCTTGCGAAGCTTTCTGATGTGGACCATTACAGTATTATTTGAACTGTAAAAATATGGCTCGTCCCATATCGTTTCATAGATAGACTGTATTGAAAATATCCTGTTGCGGTGTTTCATAAACATTCGCAGCATGCGGTATTCAATATCTGTAAGGTCTATCTGAACTCCGTTCTTCCATACAGCGTTGAACTGCTCGCTGAGCTTCAGCCCTTCAGCTGTAAGATATGTTTCATTGTTATCCATTGAGGATTTGCCGCGGTATACCTGGTAGCGGCGCATGAGCGCGGTGACGCGCGCGATGAGCTCTGTTTCTGAAAACGGCTTCGTAAGGTAATCATCGCCGCCTGCGAGGAGCCCTTCGGCCTTATCTGATGCATTTGATTTTGCAGTCAGGAAAAGTATTGGGGCGTTGTAATTTCTTCTTATTTCGCGGCAGACGTCTATGCCCGACATGCCCGGCATCATTATATCAAGTATTATAAGGTCTACGTTGTCATCTACCATTTCAAGCGCGCTGAGTCCTTCCTCAGCCTGCAGCACATGATAGCCTTCGTGAGAGAGAAGTACGTCGAGCACTTCACGTATGTCTTTGTCATCCTCGATTATGAGAATCGTAGCGTTGTTGTGTTCACTCATATGATCTCCACCTCGTTTAGATTTGATAGCTTATTTTACAATATATTTCTTAACAGTTCCTTATAGAGTACAAAAAAATACGAAAAAATACGAAAAATTACGAAAAATTACTTTACGTTGTTGTACCAGATAAATTTTTTCTAATGAAAATATCACATATGCGACGGCCCGGCCGTCCCGCAGAAAGCACAGCGGCAGCCGCCTCGAGACTCATACGTGATGAGCTTCAAAGCGGCTGCCACTGCTGATTTTATTATTGCCACTGCTGATTTTATTATTATGAGAGAAAATGAAAAATTTAAAACCGGAGCAGACTGTAACAAGCTGGCCCTGTCAAGGCTGTGCGGTTATGAAGCGCTGAATGTTATACGCTCTGTTCCTACGCCCATTGAAAGGTTGAAATCAGAGAGCGCGTTGTTATATGTTACGATAGCGTTCGTAAGTCCCTGCTTTGCCTGCCGGAGGGAAAGCTTTGTTTTATTTACGTCAGATATCGTTATCATGCCGAGCTCAAACTGCTTTTCCTGAACAGCCAGTGATTTTTCAGTGAGTGATATAGTTGATTCAAATGTCTTTATCTGGTTTTCAAGCTCAGCCAGGTTGTAATAGTTTGTACGCATATCTGTTTTCATGCTTGATTTTGCCTGCTCAAATCCTATTTTAGCGTTCTGATACGCTACCTCAGCCTGCTTGTATGTGCCTGAGCTCGTAGAAACAGTGTAGCGGAGAGAGCTGTACTGCATCTCTGAAACTTCTATACCGTAATCGATATATTTAAGGCTGAGGTTGTTATTCATCATGCTGTCTATCGCTTCATCAAGCGTAGGAAGCTCTGCTTCTGCCTGCTCGAGCGGTGTAGTGAGCTTAAGCTCTGTATCGGTAGGCAGATTCATCAGCATGTTAAAGCTGCTTTGCGCGGAGAGGAGCGTCTGTTCTGCCTGGCTTAAGGTGCTTTCTGCCGAAGTAAGGCTGTATTCCTGGCTTGTGAGTGCGAGGTCTGAGAGCATACCGAGAGAATGCTTTTTCTGCGCTATCTCGAGAAGCTGCTTTTCTATTTCTACGGATTCCTTGCTTACTTCAACATTTTCCTGTGCCTGAAGTACGCCGTAATAGAGCTGGCGTGTAGTCTTTTCTATGCTGTTCATCTCGGCCCGGTAATTATTATCTATATTTGCTTCGATGAAATCGCGGGTGAGCTGAGTGATTTTTTTGTTTGTTGTAGTTACGCCGCTTGACTGGAGCTGATAGAGCGTTGAAAGGTCCATATAACTTGAATATTTAAGCGTATCGCTTATTACCTTCAGATTATCGCTGGTGCTGCGCAGAGTCGCCTGATCGTTCTTTTTATTCATTTCAGCAGTTTCAGCCTGCAGTCCTGTAGTCTGCATGATATTTATAGCTTCCTCGAGACTGAGCTCCTTAACGTTGGCAGCTGAAGATGAATTATTACCTGCGCTTCCTGTGCCGGTGTTCTCATCTGAGCTGTCTGTAACAGCTTTACGCGCTGCTGTGTAGCCGTCTTTAGCAGCTGATTCTATAAGGGATGAAGCATTGTTGATGATTATTGCAGCATTACCGCGCGTTACGTGCTTTGAACCGTCAGCAGTCGGGTCGAAATCCTTCATACCATTGTAAAGACCGAGCTCTTTAGCGGCTGCTACATAGTTTGCAGGCCATGCTCCCGTTACCTTGCTCATATCGTACTCGCACGCGCGTACTGCCATAGCCGTTATTTCATTATATGTTATAGTTTTTGAAGGGCGGAACGTGTTGTCAGTGTAGCCTGTAACGATACCGCATGTGCTGCTGACACCGATGTACGGCGCAGACCAGCTTGTGCTGTAGACGTCTTTAAATGCGGAGCCGTTTTCTGACATGAGCGCTGTGTCTCTTATATCGGCATGAACAGTTGATTCGTCTGCCTTTGCAGCATCGTCCCCATTGTATCCGTTCAGGATGACTGCGCTGAGCATCTTGCTTATCTCGGCTCTTGATATGGTGTTTTCAGGCTTGAAGGTACCGTCGGGATAGCCGTTTATGATGCCTGCGTCTGAAAGAGCGTCCACAGCCTTTTCATAATTTGTCTTGTTTGTGTCGCGATACGATGCGGCGCTTACAGGAACAGCCGACACGGCGCATGTGAGCGCGAGAGCCGCTGCTACGGCGCAGCTTATATGTTTTTTCTGTTTATTATGCATGAGTCCTCCTGTGAATCCTGCCGCCGGAGGCGGTATGTTAACATGAAAAATATTGATGCACGGTGCTTTTTGAAGCACCGCCGGTAATATATATTAAAACTGACCCGTGGGTCAGAAAATCTTTTCGGTTATTATACAACACATGTCGTGTGTTTACAACAATCATTTGAAAAAGTATGTTACATCTTTGTGACATGAGGGTACTAACAGTTATGAGCGCAAGATGTTGCTATGAGATATGAAAATGTAGTAAAATATTATGTCTGTGCTTTTGCGGAGCACGGGAGCATGCGCGCCGGGCGCGCGTAAGGCATTAATGCATTAGTTAATCATTGTTAACATTAATTAAAAAGTAAATAATAATCAGGAAAGGAGTAATACAGCATGAATGCGGCTGTGACCGCAATATTCTATCTGTGGGTCCGCCGGGCGGACGAGCCGGTGTGAGGCCTTATTCATTCATACCGGTGAATTTAAAGCGGAGCATGCTGTATGACATGAAGATATGAAATTTGATAAAGCTATAACAGGTATGGACAAAAGCGGTTCTTTCCGTGTTTACATGGCAGTAACTACAGGGATGGTCGAAAAGGCGCATGAGCTTCACGGGACTTCGCCGCTGGCTACTCATCTGCTGGGCAGAGCGCTTACAGGAACAGGCCTTATGGGTCTGATGCTCCGTGAGCCCGGATTTAAGGTAACGCTGCAGTTTAAGGGTGACGGTCCTGCGCAGCAGGTCCTTTGTACAGCAGGTTCTGACGGATCTGTAAAGGGATTCATAGCTAATCCGCTCGTAGATATTCCTGTAAAGGAGGAGGGTTCGCCTGACGTTGGCGGCGCACTCGGAATAGGCGTGCTCACATGCATCCGTGATACGGGAATGAAGGAGCCTTATGTAGGTAAGATAGATTTTGTTACGGGTGAGATAGCCGATGATATGACGGCGTATTTCTGGATCTCTGAGCAGCAGGAAACTTCTGTATCTCTTGGTGTAAAGCTGGATGAAAACGCTGAAGTAAAGGCTGCAGGCGGTATGATAATACAGATGCTCCCTGACGCGACTGAAGAATGTATAAGCGCGCTTGAAAAGTGGCTCCCTGAGATGCCTAAGATATCTGAGCTTGCTGACAAGGTAAGTGAGGATGCAGATGGAAGACCTGTAGAGAGTGTTATGGAAGAGTATCTGAAGTCGGCATTCCTCGGTATGCCTGATGAATTCCAGATAATGCCTCTCGATACGCTTGATATAGGCTGGAACTGTGACTGCTCTGAGGAACGTCTTGAGCAGGTAGTGAAGAGCCTCGGAGCAAAGGAGATAAATGATATTATAGAGCAGGATGGACAGGCTGAGATAACATGCCAGTTCTGCGGAAAGTCTTATCGTTTTGATAAGGATCATCTTGAAAAGCTTAAGCTTGAATGCCTGAGAGAGCGCATATCGCATCAGGACGTTCAGAATTAGGTTACACGACGCAGGACGTAACGCGCGGTATTTCGGGTTACTTTTTATCTGTTGTCTGCGATCGGCAGCGCCGGGCTGTGGTTATGTGAGCCTGAGAAGGGTCAGAGTAACCATCTGCTGGCCTGCTGAAGGAGCTGTAAGTGTTATATCGCTGAGCGAACGGAGCGATATCGTTGCGCCTGCCGGGAGGGTCGCTATTGCCTGAGATGATACTGTTTCACTTGTTTCGAATGTTCCTGTGACGTTTGTAAGTGTTGCAGGTATCTGTGTTCCGTTGAGTGTTGCGTAGAAGCCGTTGTCTGTTGTCGTAGTGCCTGATGGGATAAGTACGTCGTATGATATGAGGTAGTCGCCTGCGTTAGTTACGGTGACAGTTCTGCCGTCTGATGATACGGTATAGTCGCCTTCAGGGCTGGTGAGATTCTGCGCGAAGGAAACAGCGTAAGCGTTATCCGCGTTCAGAGTCTGAGTGCCTGTTGAGTTGCCGCTCCAGAATGAAGCTACTCCCGGAGGTCCCTGAGGACCTGCAGCACCTGTAGCTCCCGTAGCGCCTGCGGGTCCGGCAGGACCCTGCGGACCGGTTGCGCCGGTAGCTCCGGTGAGTCCTGTCGGACCCTGAGGACCTGCAGGCCCGGTAGCTCCTGTAGCGCCTGTAAGTCCGATCGGGCCCTGGGCGCCGGTAGCTCCTGTCGGTCCTACCGGACCGATAAAGCCGCGCGGTCCTCTAGGTCCCGGAGGTCCGGGAGGACCGGGTATCACACAAGGATAATTACCGGGCCGGTACGGCGGCAGCTTCCATGATTGATCCTCGTATCCGGCATCAGCGGTATCCGTATCTGTTCCTGAATCGGGAAAGGTGGACCAGCTGTCTACGTAATCATCGTCAGCATCTTCCCAGAGCGGAGGCCATGGACGAGGACGCGGAGGAATCGGACGAGGTCCCGGCGGCCACGGTCCCGGTGGGCAAGGCCTTGGAGGGCATGGTGGCGGACATATAGGAGGATAGAAGCGTATCTCACCTGAGCGCCGGCTGCCCCGGCAGCGGCGGTCGTTATTTGAATTTCTGCACATTTTTTTCTCCTTATGCGCATACGCCGCTGCGTCGTGTATGCTTTATCCTATGAGCGCCGGTGCTTATATGTGACGGGAGCGTTAGCAGAAATTTTAGAAATTCAAAATGCTGACATGAGATGTGAACGCAGGTCAGCATTGAAAATATAGAGAGAAAATGCTGACCGGCAGATAAGAAAAAAGTCAGCAAGTACAATAAAAGACGCTGCCTGATGACAGATCGTGGCAGCGTTTTTTCATATATTAATTAATAAGTTATTGATTTTCTATCTGCTCAGCCAGCTCGTTCAGATATACCCAGCGCTCTGTTTTGTAGTCGAGCTGTTCTGAAAGCTCTGAGCGTTTTGCAGTCAGCTCCTGCAGCTTTACGTAATCGTTCGTAATGCCTGACATTTCAGTGTCTACGTCGGCGATAGCCTGCTCCAGCGCGGCTATATCGTCATCTATAGTTTCAAATTCCTTCTGTTCTTTAAAAGAAAATTTAAGCTTTTTCTGTCTTTCGGGACGGCGTGAGCCGTCGGAAGGCGCAGCCGCGGAGGTATTCGCATTAGTGCCGGAATTTCCGGAATTTCCGGAGTTTTTCTGCTGTGTCTGCGATGCATTCATTTCAGCTGTAAGAGCCGCAAGCTCTCGTGCGTTCATCGTGTCTGTATAGCCGCCCGGATAGTGTCTGATAACGCCGTTGCCCTCAAACGCGAACGTGCGCCGGCAAAGCCTGTCGAGGAAATAGCGGTCGTGCGATACGATGATCACAGCGCCGGAAAACTCGTCAAGATAATCCTCGAGGACCGTGAGAGTTGCAATATCAAGGTCGTTGGTCGGCTCGTCAAATATAAGGACGTTCGGCGCCTGCATGAGTACGCTCAGCAGGTATAGACGACGCTTTTCGCCGCCGGAGAGACGCCCGATAGGGATGGAATGCTTGCTGCTTGGAAACAGGAATCGCTCGAGCATCTGTGATGCTGACAGATAACCGTCATCCGTACGGACGCTGTCTGAGATACCTTCGACATACTTGATGATTCGCTGGTTCGGATCCCAGACCTGTGTATCCTGTGAAAAATATCCTATTTTAACAGTTTCTCCTATGCTGATAGTGCCGGCGTCAGGCTCGGCCTCGCCGAGTATCATTTTGAGCAGCGTAGATTTGCCGCAGCCGTTGTCTCCGATTATGCCGATGCGGTCGTTGCGGAGCACGGTATAGGTGAAATCCTCTATAAGCTTTTTATCGCCGTAGGCCTTTGAAAGGTGCTCTATCTCGATTATTTTTTTGCCGAGACGGCTGCTTGCAGTTCCGATGCTTAAAGATGAATCGTCTATTATCAATTTACTGTCCCGCAGCTCTTCAAAGCGCTCGATATGCGATTTAGCCTTAGTCGAACGCGCGCGTGCTCCGCGCCTTATCCATGCGAGCTCCTTTTTATACAGAGTTGCGCGCTTACGTTCAGTCGCCAGCAGCATATCCTCACGAGCGGCTTTCGCCTCGAGGTAATAGTCGTAATTGCCCTCGTAAGAGTAGAGCGAGCCGTTGTCTATCTCAAATATTTTTGAAGTAACGCGGTCGAGAAAGTAACGGTCATGAGTTATCATGAAAACAGCACCGCGGAATTTTACAAGAAAATCCTCCAGCCAGGTTATTACGTCATTGTCCATGTGGTTAGTAGGCTCGTCCAGTATGAGCAGGTCAGCACCCGTCGAGAGAACGGCAGCCATAGCCACGCGCTTGCGCTGACCGCCGGAGAGGTCGCCCATGCGAGCGTCAAAATCGCGTATACCGAGCCTGGTCATCATTGAACGGCATGTAAAATCAGGCACAGACGGGTCTATATCCTGTATATATGCGGCAGCCTGTTCAGCGACTGTGAGTTCGGCATCATAATCGGGATGCTGCGGGAGCATCGCCTTTTTTATATTATTGGTATACGTCACGCGCCCGCTGTCAGGGTATTCACTGCCTGAGATTATCCTGAGGAGCGTTGATTTTCCTGTGCCGTTTACACCGATGAGTCCTATCTTCTCACCATCATGTATGCTGAGGCTGATGTCCTTCAGCAGCGGCTTTTCAGTATAACTTTTATTTATTTTGTCTGCATTTACAAGAATCATTAAATTCTCCTTAAAGTGGGTAATAATATATTATGTAATATTTTTCAAATGAATGAATGGGAGCATCATGCGCGGCGCCGGCGCCGCCCCGGATATCCACATTTTAAATACAAGCATAACAGAAAAACGCCGATTATGCAAAATGCAGCGTTGCCGAACCCCCGTGGGTATTGTATCATGGAAACAGAGGAAGCGCAGGCGCTTCACAGGAGGTAAAGGCTTATGGCTGACGAAAAGAAAAACAATTCAGCAACCGTTGAAACTACACACGTAGACGGTATGCAGGTGAGAAAATACAAACTGAATGAAGGCGGCGAAACGCTGTTTAAAATAAGGACAGAGGCTGAAATAGAGCAGGAGATTAAGGACTACGAAGAAAAGCTGAAGGAAGAGGCCGACAAAAAAGCAGAAGAGCGCAGAGAAAAATTCAGGCAGCAGCTTAAAGATGATCTGGCAGATCAGAATTTTGAATTCAGCGAAGTGAGCCTGGCAGAAGCAGCAGAAAAGCTGAAGCTCGACCCCGAACAAATAAATGAAAAGTTAAATGAGCTTACAAAGGATGATTACATATTCTGCATTGGCGACAGCATCACATATGGTTTTGAAGTCGAAGGCAGCCTGACATGGATAGGCAGACTGCGCCGCGAGGAAGAGATAAACCTCATAAATGTAGGAGTCAACGGGGATACAACGGCAGATATGTTTGCCCGCTTCCATGAGCACGTACTAGACTACAGACCAAAGGCAGTCCTGATAATGGGCGGAGGAAACGATGTAATGGGCGGCACGCAGATGCAGTATGTTACGAATAACATAGCGATGATGGCGCAGCTCGCACTTGACCGAGGCATAATCCCGATGATAGGCATACAGCCTGAGCCGGATCACAAGAATGTTCCTGCTGATATAAAGAGCATGTTGGACTACGATAAGGTAAAGGAAAATCTCGCAGAATATAAGCAGTGGCTCATAACATTTGCAAAGGCAAACAATCTGCCGCTCATCGATTTTGATACAGGCATGAAAAACAAGCTGAGAGCAGGCTACGGAAGATATTTCTTTGACGGAATACATCCAAATCCGTCAGGCCACAGGATGATGGCGCTCATAGCAAAGGAAAAATTCATAGAGATGGGCCTTCTGAAAGCGCCGGCGGAGGAGGATCACAGATTCGACCTGTAGAAAGTAACATACGGCGGCGCGCAGCGCTCTCGGGTGCAGCGCGCCTTTTGGCTGATAAGAATACTACGGGCGCGCCTGGCGCGCGGAAGTATCATCATTACGCATTGGAGGCGTATAAAATTTTTATTTGAAATATGAAAGGAAAAATATAATGAATATATTAGTATCAAATGACGACGGAATAACGGCAGAAGGACTGCATGTGCTTGTAAAAGCGCTTTCAGAAGTGCCGGGAAATAAAGTATACGTGTCAGCTCCCGACGGTCAGCGCAGCTCATGCGGGCATGGAATAACGATGACGGCACCTATAATCGTAAACGACAACGTTTCAGTTGAAGGCGCAGTATGGGCGCAGGCGCTTTCGGGAACTCCGGCAGACTGCGTGAAATTCGGGATGAAAAGGCTGAAAAAAGAGCAGAATGTAGATATAGATGTTGTTTTTTCAGGAATAAACCACGGAGGAAACATCGGCAGCGATGTACTTTACTCCGGAACGGTGTCTGCAGCCGCAGAGGGCGTGCTTTGCGGAGTGCCTGCAGTAGCGCTTTCTATCGGAACGTCAGCGCCGACGACTGAAATGTTTGAAAACTGCGCCAAAATAGTCAGCCAGCTGTGTGAGAAAGCGATTCCTGACATCGATAAGCTGACTGTGATAAATGTAAATTATCCGCCACTGCCGCCTTCGGAAATAAAAGGAATAAAAGTAACTAAGCTCGGACCGAGAGAGTATGCGGAGAAGTTTGATCTGCTTGAAAATCCGAAGGGTCAGAAATATTACTGGTATTGCGGCGATATGGTAGTGTATAATGGTTTGCCGGACGATTACGATGTAATGGCGCAGCAGGACGGATACGTATCTGTAACGCCGCTTCAGCTTGACCTGACGAATCACGGCCTGCGTGAAAAGGTCAGAGGCTGGGAGCTCAGCGTTTAAGACCGGGCTGTAAGAGAACGGCAAAAGCAAGTTTGTCAGGAAAGGAGAACGGAGCACGGAACAGTCCGTTTTGGGAATTGTGTGCGGCGTGATGCCGCGGAAGGTTAGAAGACTGTTCGATGTAATATATTATAAATGTATTTTTTTAGAAATGAAATAACTATAGATAAAAAAGAAGAATTGGAAGAGTATCTTAATGCATTTGCTCATGAGACATCAGGACTCACGTTTTCTTCATTATACATGTGGAGAAAGGCGAACTTTTTCTCTTACGAGATAATAAATGATTTCCTGTGCGTGGCGGGGCAGAGCAATTTTGAAGGCTTTAAGGAAGACCCATTCGTATTCCCGCTGCTGCCGCTGAAGGGCGACTGCAACGGCGAAAAGATGAAGAAGACTATAGAGGAAGTCATAAAACGCTTTGAGGAGCACGGCGAACCGTTTGTAATGAGGCTCATACCGCCTCACATGCAGTCATCATATATGAATGTGATGCCGGGAAAATTCCTGTTCCTGAACGACAGAGCGAACCACGACTATGTTTACAGTGTGGACGAGCTGGCAGAGCTCAAGGGAAAACGCTTTCACGGCAAGAAAAATCATGTAAATCGCTTTGACCGTGATTATGAAGGTCGCTATGAGGTGGTTCCTATGTCTGCGGAAATAGTTGCAGAGGCTCTCAAGCTGCTGAAATATATAGACGATAAGAAGCAGGTAGAGGGCTTTGAAGCGGAAATGCTTCAGATGGAGGCAGAAGCACTGGAGGACATACTTCCTGTTTATGACAGGCTCGGGCTTGAAGGCTGCGCTATACTTATAGACGGAAAGCTTGAAGCGTATGCATTCGGAGGTCCGCTCGGCGATGATACCATAGTAGAGCATGTAGAGAAAGCAAACATAGACTTCGCGGGAATATACCAGAAGCTGAACAACGAATTCTGCAAGATGATGCAGGGACGCTATAAGTATGTCAACCGTGAAGAGGATATGGGACTGATGGGTCTGAGAAAGGCAAAAACATCGTACAAGCCTGTAAAAATGATAGAGAAGAGCATAGCGATGCTCGTAGATGACAAGGAAGCCATAGAACGCTACAGCTTTGATGAAGAATCAGAAAGCGGTTCAGCGGGAGCGATGGCAATTTAAAAAATGATGCAGAAAATGATATTATGATGCAAGGCCGGGCGCTGCAGCGCCCGGCTGTTCTGTTTTTTGAAGAAAAAGATCCGCATAGTAAAATATTTAATAACGCTGACGACGAATGGTTTACAGCTTTTAGAACTATGAAGGAGAATTTATGAAACTGAAAAAAGCAATGGAACGTCATATCATATACTGCAGAGATACGCGCAGGATGTCGCCCAATACGCTAAAAAGCTATGAACATGCTGTAAGACGTTTTGTAGAATTTATGGGAATTCAATATGCTATATATGATGTAGAAAATGTAGATAAGAATCATGTCCTCGATTATCTGCAGGATCTCAGCTCATCATACGCGCCGTCGTCGGCGACACAGCATTTTACAATAATTCATGTATTTTTCAACTATCTTGAGGATTACGGAACCATAGAGGATTCGCCCTTCAGAAGGATACATGAAAAGAAGCTCAAGATACCAAAACGCCTGCCGACAACGCTTACTATCGAAGAAATAAGAGATATTTTAATTGCGGCATACATAGCAAAACCAAAGTCATTTTATGGAGCAGCGAATGGTGAAGATATGCTGCACTATCGCGACTGCCTTATACTGGAAATGCTTTTTAATACAGGCATGAGGGTGCATGAGCTGTGCGGACTGAAAATGAGCGACTACGACGCAGATACCGGCATAATAAGATTTATAGGAAAAGGAAATAAGGAACGTAAATGCTACATCACGGCAAGCAATCTGCCCGGACTTTATGAACATTATATGGATCTCCGGGATGCCTTTCTGAAAAACAAAGGAATGCAGCGCGCGCATATATTTATAAACCGTTTCGGAGGTTCGCTGTCGTCACAGGGAGTACGAGACATAGTCAGCAAATACAGTAAGGCTGCGGGCATAAATAAAAATGTAACGCCGCATGTTTTCAGACATTCGTTTGCAACGCTTCTGATGGAGCAGGGTGTAAACCTGCGGTATATACAGGAATATCTCGGCCATGAAACGATACTTACGACTCAGCGCTATCTGCATATAAGCGATAAGGAAGCGCAGGAAACTCTGCTGGCGCATCATCCCAGAGCAACTATAACCCCTGAGATATTTGACAAGTAATGTTTATTGATCTATGAATTATGAACGAATAGCTTAAAACTCTGCGTCGGCCCGCCGACCTGTAAGAAGGTAAATGGCTTAAAGCAGATACAGCTAATGAAGTAATGTGCTGTGTAAAAACCATTGGTTGTTACGCGTTAAAAACAGAGAAAGCCGCACTGAATGCAAAACGGCTGTCACCAAAGGCAGCCAAATATTGCATACAGCGCGGCTTTTTCTATATATGGGTACATGGGTCGGCCGGGCCGACGCACCCGTATGACGCATTACTTTATTACTTCATTATTTCAGAAGATTATTATCAACAAAGTAATCTATTCGCATAGAATGACGCACCTCCGCAAGCGTCTTAGCGGCAGTAGCTTCGGCTGCCTTAGTGCCTTCCCTGAGGATCTCGTAAACCTCAGGCAGGCGCTGCTCCCAGTCCTTTCTTCTCGTGCGGATAGGCTCGAGCTCGGCCTGCAGAACGTTGTTCAGGAACTTTTTGACCTTAACGTCGCCGAGACCGCCGCGGCGGTAATGATCCTTGAGCTCATCAAGGCATGAATAATCAGGCAGGAACTCCGCAAAATATTCATCCCTGCAGAAAGCGTCGAGATAAATAAATACAGGGTTGCCCTCGACCTCGCCGGGATCCTCTACGCGCAGATGGTTAGGGTCTGTGAACATAGACATTACCTTCTTCTTGATGTCCTCCGGCTCATCAGAAAGGTAGATGCAGTTTCCGATGGACTTGCTCATCTTTGCCTTGCCGTCGATGCCCGGGAGACGAACGCATGACTTGTTTGAAGGAAGTATGATCTGCGGCTCTGTAAGAGTTTCTCCGTATACATCGTTGAACTTGTGAACGATCTCGCGGCACTGCTCAAGCATAGGCTTCTGATCCTCGCCGGCAGGCACGGTAGTAGCGTGGAACGCAGTGATATCAGCGGCCTGACTTACAGGGTAGCATAAGAAGCCCGCAGGGATGCTCGCTTCGAAATTCTTCTGCTGTATCTCGGTCTTTACAGTCGGGTTGCGCTGCAGACGAGCCACAGTTACCAGATTCATATAGTAAACTGTCAGCTCAGTGAGCTGTGGTATGAGCGACTGTATGAATATGTGCGACTTTGCAGGGTCGATGCCGCATGCGAGGTAGTCGAGCGCCACCTGCATGATATTGCTGCGGACCTTTTCCGGATTTTCGGCATTGTCCGTAAGAGCCTGCGCGTCAGCTATCATTATATAGACCTCATCGTATTCGCCTGAGTTCTGAAGCTTTACGCGTTCCTTAAGCGAACCGACATAGTGGCCTACATGAAGACGACCGGTAGGACGGTCGCCGGTTAATATTACTTTTTTCATTGTTTTATCTGCTCCTTGTATCTTCTGGAGATTTTTATTCAACTTAAATTATATAATTCGCTGAGTGAAGTGTCAATAAAGCCGTTTCAGGGGAGCCGCCGTCACCGGCGGAGTAAGCTGTGTTGATTTAGAGTGTTGGGGTTGCCTGAGTTACTTGGGTTACTTGAGTTACTTGGGTGATATATGTCTGGCTGATCAGCAAATTTGCTTGGGGGATGGAAATGCTGACTTTACGGCAGGGGAAAAGTCAGCAGAATGATGAATAGCCGGAAATGCTGACCTGGCAGCAGGGAAAAAGTCAGCATTTTGTATTGAAATTTAATTTGCTGACATACAAGTTGCAAAATAGTCAACATTATGG
>CAVGAH010000035.1:0-12574 GCA_963627215.1 bacterium
GAACACCTCAGCAGGTCGAGAATTTCGCGGAGAATCCTTATCAGCTCAAAAACTATCTGCAGGTAGCTACAGGCGACTGGAACGGTGACGGCTTCGATGAGGTAGCAGTCTACGTTCCTGAAAAGGGAAATTCAAGGATAGTAGTGTACGCGCTCCAGCTTCTCAGTGACGACAAAAATAGTGATGGTATAGTAAAGGAAAGCGTATATACAGATCCTGCAAAGTGGGGTACTGCCTGGACGTATTATCTGCGCGAGGGTGAAGTGGTATCAAATATGATATCACTCGTAAGCGCAGACGTGAATCAGGACGGTATAGACGACCTTGCATGCACATGGGGATATTATTTCGGTCCTGAAAACAACGTAGGTTCAAAAGCTGTTGTAATGTTCGGAGGCAAGGGCACAGAAATACTGAAGAAAAGCCAGGAATTCAGCCTCAGCTACGGAACGAGCAACATAGTAAGAGCTTCATTCCTGTTCGGCGATCTGTCGGGGAGCGGCGATGAGAGCCTTATCCTCTGCGGACAGTCAGATGCAGACCTCAAAGCGGGAAATATAAACAGCAGATATGTTGCAGCATATACATGGAACGGAAGCAGCTTCCAGATATCGTCAACATTATCTAAGAATTTCGACCTTTTCAGCAAGGACGATAATGGTGACCTTATCTACGGTGCGATGAGCAGAAATGCAGACAGCAGCGGCAATATGCACTTCTATTCTTCGCCTCTGTGCGTAGCGGACACAGCTGTCATCACACGTCCTATAGGTGAGGATGGCGGAGACCTGCTTTATTTCGATAGCCTTATCATTGAGTACACAGACAGCGGTCTTAATATCAGCGAAGCATGGGATATCTCAGAAGCTATGCAGAGCAGTACGGGAAGTCCGCAGGATTATGTGGAATACAGTGCAAACGCAGCTGACCTTACGGGTCAGAAGGGCGCAGCAGCTCTTGCAGTAATTACTCAGACGATGAGTTCAGCGACTGAAAAAACTGCAACATATACGCAGAAGGGAACACACCGGGAGCCTGAATTCGCTACTGTTTCGTACTATAAAAACTGGTGGCACAAGATATTCAGAAAGAAGAGCTACAAGCAGGTCATAACGGGCTACAAAACAGTAAATAACGCTACAGATGTAGCAGTAAAGTACGACGGCTTCAACGAGTCGCATACATACATGACAGTAGTAGACCGTTCTGAGGGAGACTCAAACGGATACTATACAAAACGTGAAGAAGTAGACAGCTCAATGGCTCTCTGTATGGCAAATACAGATAATGATTCAAGTGTAATGAATTACACGGGAACGCATTACTATACGTATACAGACCCAAAGATACTCGCAGTGCTGGCGTCACCGCCATATTTTAAGGACCTCCTTGACAGAGATGACCTTTCAGGAAACTATGCGGAGTCTACTACGACATATTCGAGCAGTAAGGGCAGCGGCTCAGGCACTACAAGCTCGACTACGATAAGCGCAGGCGCTTACGTATCGTTTGAGCAGGATATTAAGATATTCGGTGTAACTGTAGCAAGCGTAGAGGCAGAAACACAGATGACTGCCGGATTTACATGGGAGACAGAAAATACATCTACTCTCGAACAGACGATAACGTACAGCACAACGGCAGGTGAAGATAAAGTGGCGTTCTATTCTATACCGATGGAGGTATACGAATATCAGTCATTCGTACCTGACGGAAAGGGCGGCTACGAGGAAGTAACTACTACAGTAAACGTTCCTCATGAAGCATCAGTCCGTCTGCTCGGACTTGATGATTATGAAGCTATAGCTTCAGACTACAGTATCCTTCCGCAGATAAGCGATGCAGTGCTTACACACACTGTAGGCGACCCTGCATCATATCCTTCAAGCATAACTCCGTACAGATCTACAAAGATCGCAATGTATGATCAAGATCCTGCAAGAGTAGGATTTACGAGTGCAGCCGGAGGCTCAGCTATTTCCCAGGAAATAAGCATGACAAACGAAGATCGCAATGCTTATACAGGAACGACATCCATAGAAGCTAAGGCCGGCGCCGGCGCCGGCGGCGTAAAGGTAGGCGTTGTAGCAGGCTATGAAGGCGGTGGAGGAACAGTTACAGTTTCTACATCAGGAAGCTCATTCTCAGGAGAACTTCAGGACATGCCTGCTGAAGCAGAGGCATACGGATACGGAATGAACTGGCGTATATTCTGCTACAAGTACGCAGACAGCAATATGTCATTCCCTGTAGTAAGCTATATAGTAAGCGATGTAGCGCAGCCATACAGCCTGCCTGAGGATTTCAGACAGAATGTGGCAGAGACTACTGAGGATTCTGTAACGCTTGAATGGTCATACGACAAGATGGTTTCTGGATTCCAGATATACCGTTACTATGAGTTCCCTGACGGCTCAGGCAGCTACAGACTTGAATACGTTCCGTTCAGCAAGGGAAAATCAAACGGTGATGGAACATACAGCTTCAGCTATACAGACAAGAATCTGAATCCTTACACAGAATATTCATATCAGATACAGACAGAGAGTGCATTTAAGCCTAAGGTGAGTATATACAGCGAGCCTCTTGTATGCAGGACAAAGACTACTACAGGTTATCCGGAGATAACTCTGACAGGTCTCGATGAAGACGGAAACCTGCCTGTATTCCCTGATAAGGACAACAGTGAGGCAACAGTAAATATTGCTGATGCGGACAAATACAACGGTAATATATCGTACCAGTGGCAGAAGCTCGAAAATAACGAGTGGACAGACATTTCAGGAGCTAAGACTGGCACATACAGAATATCAAAGGCAAGTGCGGCGGATCAGGGTGATTACAGATGCCGTGTAAATGTCATTTATTTTGATGATACGTCAAAGAAAGAATTCCAGATATCAGCTTACTCACAGGAATTTACAGCTGTTTATTCAAAGCGTGTACCTGTATCGGAAATAACGGCTAAAACTGATATTAAGACAACTGCAGGCGGTAAGGTTCAGAACAGTCTGCACGCGCAGATAGAGCTCCATTCACTCGACAGTGAGACGGCTCCGACAGGAAATGTCGTATTTACTGTAACAGGCACTGACTTCGAAACAAGCGTGCCGGTACAGCTCAAGGAAAGCGGAACAAAGTCGTTCAACGGTGTAACAAAGCATTACTCTACTGCTGTACTTGACATCCCAAGTACTTCACCTAAGGTCGCAGAGCTTGCAAAGGGTGCGTACAATATTTCTGTTTACTATGCAGGAGACGCTGTATTTAAGGATCTGACAAGCGACTATGATGACATGGTACTTATAGGCAGTGATGTTACAGGTTACCAGCTCAAGCTTTCAGGCGAAGCGAACGGAAGTAATATCACGAAGTTCACATACGGTGATGACATATACGCTTCACTTCTTGCAAAGACAGGAAACGATAGCAAGGCACAGCCTGTAACTGAAAATGTGAAGTATCTGCTCATAACTCAGCAGCAGGCTGAAGAGGAATCAGCAGAGCTTGCAAAGACTGCTGATGAGCAGGATAAGAGTAAGATATTTACGGCAGAGGATGCTGATATAATAGCGGGAGCTAACGGAAAGCTCGATTTTGCCGCTGCGCCTGACGCAGGAGTATATAAGCTCAGAGCATATGTCGATGATGCTGCAGTTAACGAAGCATCTGTAACGATAGGTCAGAAGAGCATAACTGTTTATGTTGATCCTATGGACAATATAAAGCAGAATGAAGTAAGCAAAAATATCCCTGTAATAAAATGCAGAGATGAATCAGGCAGGGATCTGCCGGGAGCTTTAGTAAAGTCATTTAATATTGGCTTTAAGGCAGCCAACTCAGCAGGAAATGAAACTAGTCTTGTTGACAATATGGAACCGGGAAATTACGTTGTAACTCCTTATCCTGTACCGGATACAGAAAGCGGCAGCGCGGTAACTCCTGAATCGTTCTACAACAACTACAGCGCAATATATGAGTCAGCCGTATACACAGTCATAGGACTTACTTATGAGATGAATGCTGTTGCTGTAGATTATACTGACAGGTACGGTACAAGACCTGCAGGTACTATACAGATAATAGGAGCAAATTCACTCAGCAGGAATTATGCCGCAGGAACAGCTATTCAGTTCTATGCAAAGGCAAATGCAGGCTACGAGGTAGACCACTGGTCTTACCAGCGCAAGGACGGCAAAGAAGTCGTTTACAGCGGAACAGAATCAGGCGGAACTGTAAATACAGAACGTCTGAATATAACAATGGAAGCAAATGCTGCAACTGTAAGAGTATACTTCAAGCCAAAGAAGATATCTCTCAAGGCATATAATGACGGTGGAAGCAGTGTCGGCAGCGTAGTATGCGAAAGTGATGAAAGCTTCTCATCAGGAGCATATGTAAGCAACGGCGCAGAATTCACATTCAAGGCAATACCAGCTGAGGGATACCACTTCAGAGACTGGTCTGTAAGTGAAACAGGCAAGAGCACTTATACAGAAAAGGGTACTGCAAATGACGACGGAACTAATTCTGTAGACATTACTGTAGGAAATGAAAGTATAGAATTAAAGGCTAGTTTCGAGCGCGACAGCTATACTCTTGAACTTGAAGGAAATATAAGCGCTTCATACACTCGTAAGAATACAGCCGGAACAGATCAGAAGACCGATGTAAAGAACGGAGCAAACATAGTCGGAGATACTGTAATAACAGTAGAACCAAAGACAGGCTACAGACCGGCAGACGAAGCTAAGTTCATCGTTAACGGTGAGGAAGTTGAATTCTCTGATGAAACAGGATATTCATACAGCTTCCCGCTTACGAAAAATACAACTGTATCTCTCGAAACTGTCCAGAACATGTACAGCGTATCGGCTTCAGCTGAAAACGGTACAGTGGCAATAAAGGTCGGTGGAAGTGATATAGAAGGTAATACAGCTGAGGATATCCCTGGTGGAACAGCAGTTTTATTCACTGCACGCGCCGAGCGCGGCTACCGTCTGGCAGGATGGAGGGTAAACGGCTCTGACAGCGAAGAAACAGGCGATATACTTACTGTTTCTGCCATAGGCGGCGACCTTGAGGTAGAGGCTCTGTTTACGCAGGATGCAGCTTCCTACACAGCTGATGCTTCAGTTACACCGTCAGACAGAGGCGGCATGAAGTATACTCTGTATGACATATACGGTAACGTAGTAGAAGAAGATGAAGACGTACCTGAAAATGGCATAACTGTATACAACGGTGAAAAGATCCTGTTCAGAGCCGTACCTGATGCAGGATACATGGTAGAGCAGTGGGTAAACGACGGAAAACATATAGTTTCAAGTTCAAAGACATATCCTGACGGAGAAATAACTGTAGAAAACAGCGATATAAATGTTACGGCACAGCTCAAGCCTGCATCTCTGTATGACCTTGACTGGATAGCGGTGGGTGACAGCGAAGGCGTTGTAAACGGAACTCTGTCAGTAAGTGCAGACGGTGATATCCTGTCAGGAAATTCTGCAGAGGTATCAGGAGGAAGCACTGTAATATTTACAGCAGATCCTGCTGACGAATACATGGTAGACCACTGGACTGTAACAGACGGAAGGATGGACGTTGAAGAAAATACAGATCCGTATGAATATGCTGACGGAACTGTATACGTAGATCCTGTACTGACTATGGACGGCTTCTCAGGTCATAAGACTGTAAGAGTATACTTTAAGGAAAAAGAAACAAATACAGTCGATCTGACATCGTTCGAGCAGGACAAAGTGAATGCGTCAGTAACATATGTTACTCCGATAGAACCGACAGATGACGGAAAGCGGTCTGACGGAACAGCTTCTGCGCAGGTGCGCAGCGGCGGTAAGATCACATTCACTCTTGCTCCGACAGCTGACTGGTTCCTCAGAAACAGCGACCTTAAGGGCACTATTGTGGCAAAGCTGAGTGATCCAAATGCGATAGTTGCAGTAAACGGCTCAAAAGAAGAAGGTTTATACACTGTAAACATTTCGAACTTAAACAGCGGACTGACACTCAGCATGGATGAGCTCTTTAAGTACAGACCGCTTCACAGTATTACACTTCCGGGTGATGAGACTGCCGGAGGAAATGTAACTGCTTCACCTGAGCAGGCTCGTGAAGGCGATACAGTAACACTTACAGTCACTCCGGGTCAGAGCTACAGACTTACATCGATAGCTGTAGACAAGGGTCAGCTTAATGAAGAGTTCAATGAATCAACTCTTACATATACATTTGTGATGCCTGATGAAGATGTAACTGTAACCGCAAGCTTCATCAGAAGAAGCTCAGGCAACGGAAACACCGGTGGTGGCGGTGGCGGAGCTGCTGTACCTGATAAGCCGGCGACAGATCCTGTACCTGATAACGGAACAACAGATCCTTCAGCACTTCAGTTTACAGGAAATGTAAGCAGCCTGACAAGCGGAACTGCAGAAGCAGTACAGAACAAGAACGGAAGCATTACAGTAAAGACAGGTTCAGATAAAGAACAGGCTGTAGCTATAGAAGTAAAGAACGCAGGCGATTCAACGACAGCATATATAGTAAAGGCTGACGGAACTGAAGAGCTCGTACGCGACGCTATAGTTATAGACGGGAAGCTTTATATAAATGTTGCTGACGGCGCTACGATAAAGATAGCTGATTCAAATATCAAGTTCACAGATGTTGACGACAGCGCATGGTCAGAGTCTGCGATAGAATTTGCTGCAAGCCACGGTCTCTTTACAGGAGTTACTGCAGACAGATTCGGACGTGAGACAGATATGACGCGCGAGATGCTTATGACAGTTATTGCCAGACTCAACAATGCAGACACATCAGGCGATGCGCTTGCAAAGGGCATGAAGTGGGCAGTAGAAAACGGCATATCAGACGGTTCTGCTCCGAAGGGCAAGATAACGCGCGAACAGATCGTTACGATGCTTTACAGAAATGCAGGCAAGCCTGAAGTTAAGGCAGACAGCACAGCGCTCAACGCATTCAAGGATGCAAACAGCGTATCTTCTTATGCAAAGGATGCAATGACATGGGCTGTTGAAAACGGCATAATAAACGGAATGGGCAATACGGGAATGCTCGCGCTAGGCGCGAACGCTACTCGGGAACAGGTAGCTCAGATGATGATGAATTATGTCGCAGCATTATATAAGTAAAAAAACATATAGACAAAAGCATTGAAGTTATCGATATTACAGAGTATAATATTCGGTAACTGAAAACAGAATAACCGGGGGTGCTCGCGCCGGAAGCGGGCTGAGATTGGGCTGTGTCGCCCTGACCCTTATAACCTGATTTGGGTAATGCCAACGTAGGGAACAGCTAATAGCTTCACATTTTGTTTAATTGCTTTTATTTGAACGTGAGACTGCGGATATACCTTACTTTGGTGTATCCGCAGTTTTGTTTTTGATTTTGATTTCAGTTAGTTATTCGTTGCAAAATTGTTCCATAAATTACGCCGGGATGATTTTTAAAGGAGTAAAAAGAAAATGTTGGGAAAATATCTTGAAAATGTAAGAAACAGTGTACCTTTGGTTCACAATATCACAAATTATGTAACTGTGAACGATGTTGCGAACATCCTGCTCGCGTGCGGAGGCAGCCCGATAATGTCGGACGAGCCTGACGATGTCGCAGACATCACTTCTATATGCGGCGGCCTGAATATCAACATCGGAACGCTCAACAAAAGGAGCATCGAGGCTATGACTGTTGCCGGAAACCGCGCGAATGAGCTCGGACATCCGATCCTGCTAGACCCTGTAGGAGCCGGTGCGAGCGCGCTGCGCACTGATACTGCGGTAAAGCTCATGAGCACGCTCGACCTTGCGGTCATCAGAGGCAACATTTCAGAGATAAAGACGCTGGCGTTCGGAAGCGGCACGACAAAGGGCGTGGACGCTGACGTTGCGGACGCGGTGACTGATGAAACGCTCGACAGCTCTGTTGATTTTGTCAAAGACCTGGCTAAGAAAACAGGAAGCGTGATAGCTGTTACGGGCGCTATCGACCTTGTGAGTGACGGTTACAGATGCTACGTCATAAGAAACGGCCGCTCTGAGATGGGTAAGATAACAGGCACCGGCTGCCAGCTTTCAGGCATGATGACTGCGTATGTCGTGGCTAACCCTGACGAAAAGCTCGACGCTGCTGCTGCTGCCGTATGCGTGATGGGTATCGCGGGCGAGATAGGCTGGGAGCGTATGCAGGACGGCGACGGTAATTCTACTTACAGAAACCGCATAATCGATGCTGTATACAATATGGATGCGGCGACGCTGAACGACCGCGCGAAATACGAGATAAGATAGTTTTCAGCCTCTGGAGAGGCGGACGACTTGATCTAAGAAGGTGAAATATCAATGAAAGTAGACAGCAAAGACCTGCTGCTTTACGCGGTCACAGACCGCAAATGGACCGACAAAAAAACGCTTGCCGAGCAGGTAGAGGAAGCGCTTGAGGGCGGCGCGACATTCGTCCAGCTCCGTGAAAAGACGCTCGATGAAGAGCATTTTCTTGAAGAAGCGAAGGTCCTTAAAAAGCTCTGCGCAAAATACAATGTCCCGTTCGTAATAAATGACAACGTAGGCATCGCTCTCGCGATGGACGCTGACGGCGTTCACGTGGGGCAGAGTGACATGGAAGCGGGCGCCGTCAGAGAAAAGCTCGGTCCTGACAAGATAATAGGCGTTTCTGCTCAGACAGTCGAGCAGGCGCTGCTCGCGGAAAAGCACGGAGCCGATTATCTCGGCGTAGGAGCTGTTTTCCCGACCGGCTCGAAGGATGATGCCGTAGAAGTATCAAAAGACACTCTGAGAGCCATCTGCGAGGCCGTATCGATACCTGTAGTTGCCATAGGAGGCGTATCGCAGGCAAATGTCGGCGAGCTCGCAGGCACGGGCATAGTAGGCGTAGCCGTTATAAGCGCTATATTCGGACAGAAGGATATAAAGCCGGCGACGGCTGAGCTCAAAAAAACTGTTGCTGAAGCAGTAAAATAATAAATAATGTAAAAACATTGCAGCAGTCACCTGCTGTAATAATAAATAAGCCTGCGGCCTGTCGGGGGCACCACTTCGGGTCGCATTACAAAATTAATGCTGTTACGGGTCAGCGCGAGCTGACACTGAGAAAGGAAGTAATTTACATGAAAAAAGCATTAACGATCGCAGGAAGCGATTCCAGCGGAGGCGCCGGCATCCAGGCAGATATCAAGACCATGATCGCAAACGGCGTGTACGCCATGAGCGCGATAACGGCTCTTACTGCCCAGAATACGACCGGCGTAACAGGGATAATGGACGTAACTCCTGATTTCCTGAAGGAACAGCTGGACAATATCTTTACCGATATCCGTCCGGATGCAGTAAAAACAGGTATGGTATCATCAGTCGGCCTTATAGGCGCTATAGTTGAAAAGCTGAAGGAGTACGATGCCGAAAACATCGTCGTTGATCCTGTAATGGTAGCGACGAGCGGAGCAAAGCTCATAAGCGATGAGGCGATAGACGCTCTTAAGTCGCAGCTCCTTCCTATAGCTACTGTAATAACTCCGAATATTCCGGAGGCAGAGGTGCTGTCAGAAATGTCCATAAAGAATGAAGACGACATGATCGCCGCGTCCCGCGCCATAAACAAAAAATACGGCTGCGCCGTGCTCTGCAAGGGCGGTCACAGCATAAACGATGCAAACGACCTTCTTGTGGACGGAGAAAGTATAAAATGGTTCTACGGAAAGCGTATAGACAATCCTAATACACATGGTACAGGCTGCACGCTTTCGAGCGCGATAGCGTCAAATCTTGCAAAGGGCTTCAGTCTTGAAGAATCTGTAGAGCGTGCAAAGAAATATATATCAGGCGCACTCGGTGCAATGCTCGACCTCGGAAAAGGCAGCGGCCCGATGGATCATGGATTTGCGATAGACAATGAGTTTACCGTAACAGCAAAGGAGGCGCGCAGATAATGGAAAAACGCACTTCGATATTTGAAAACGGACTCATATGGTTCGGAGCAGGCGTGTCGCTTGCCGAGATACTTACCGGAACTTATTTTGCCGATATGGGTTTTAAAACGGGTCTTGCAGCCATATTAACAGGTCATGTGATAGGATGCATCATGCTTTTCCTTGCGGGCGTTATAGGCGGCACAGCGCGCCGCAGCGCCATGGAGTCTACAAAGATGAGCTTCGGTCAGAAGGGCTGCATGCTTTTCGCTGCGCTTAACGTCCTGCAGCTCGTAGGCTGGACTGCAATAATGATATACGATGGAGCACTCGCCGCCGGCGGCGTAGCAGACATAGGCAACTGGATCTGGTGTCTCGTAATAGGCGCGCTTATAATCCTGTGGATATTCATAGGCATAACTAACTTAGGCAAGATAAACACAGTAGCCATGGCTGCGCTCTTTATACTAACTATAGTACTGTGCAAGATGATATTTTTCAGCGGCGGCTCTGCTGCAGACCTGAACGCGCAGGGCGCGGATGCGATGTCATTCGGCGCTGCCGTAGAGCTTTCTGTAGCTATGCCGCTCTCATGGCTGCCGCTCATAAGCGATTACACAAGAGAAGCTGAAAAGCCTGTAGCTGCTTCTGCCGTAAGTGCTGTAGTGTACGGCATCGTAAGCTGCTGGATGTACATAATCGGAATGGGCGCTGCGATAATAACAGGCGAGTACGATATATCGATGATAATGATAAAAGTCGGACTCGGCGTTGCAGGCCTGCTGATAATAATATTATCGACTGTAACGACGACGTTCCTCGATGCATACTCTGCAGGTGTATCAAGCGAATCTATCGTATCAAAGATAAAAGGCAAGTACGCCGCAATAGTCGTAGCTGTAATAGGCACGATAGCAGCGATAGTTTATCCTATGGATAACATCACAGACTTCCTTTATCTGATAGGCTCGGTATTTGCGCCGATGATCGCGATACAGATCGCTGATTACTTTATTATAAAGAAGGACAGAAGCGCATCAGCAGTAGACATCCCTAATATGATAATATGGCTCATTGGCTTCGTCACTTACCGTTACCTTATGACAGTGGATATCCCTGTAGGAAACACACTTCCTGATATGGTGATAACGATAGTTATATGTCTTATCGTGAATGCTGTGAGAGGGAAGAAGGTTTGAAATATATTTGTTCGATACTACCATATATAATGCAGCGCTGGTAGTAAAAATCCTTAATAAGTCCCCAAAACAAAAAAACGAGTGGAAACAGACGCCGTTTCCACCGCATGAAAAAAGCCTTGAAACGTTCAAATTTCAAGGCTTTAAAACTGGTTGCGGGAGCAGGACTCGAACCTGCGACCTCCGGGTTATGAGCCCGACGAGCTGCCAACTGCTCTATCCCGCGATGTTTGTTCATGTTATTCAGTTAGATTAGAAACTATAAGATAAAATTAAGTTTTAGATGGTGCCGGGGACCGGGGTCGAACCGGTACGATCGGTAAGGATCGCGGGATTTTAAGTCCCGTGCGTCTGCCAATTCCGCCACCCCGGCAAAATTGGCTCCAAGGGTGGGGCTCGAACCCACAGCCTATCGGTTAACAGCCGAGTGCTCCACCATTGAGCTACCTTGGAATACCTCAGTGTGTCTGTCGTAACTGTGTATCACTGACTGACAACATAGACTATTATAGCCATGTGACTGCTTTGTGTCAACAACTTTTTTCAGTTTTTTAAAAATTTTTTCCCGATATGTCGATATTATGACGGAAAACGTTGAAAAACAGCGAATAATGCGTGGCAATACACTAGTAATGCGATTTACATTTTATTATCAGGATATTACAATTAAAGACGGATTCAGCATTTTGGGATAAGTTGTAAGATATGCTCCGGTCACATGCAGAGGATCATGTATGCAGCGCATGTTGCCAAATATCAAAAGTAATTAAAGTAAATTATAGCTTACAGATCAGACAGGAAATATAGCTGAAATGGAAAGAAAAATATCATTAAGAAAAGTACTGACGTTTTTATTTGGAATTATTGCAGTAATATGTGTGGCTTATGGGGCTTTTGTACGTGCAGCAGGATCGGGAACGCTGTTTTTTGCTGTATGGTTTTTTATTGCGGCATGTTTCTGCTGCCTTGCAGTATCGTTACGGCTGGATCTGTGGAAAAAAGTGCCAAATATCTTAAGAAAGGTACTTGTCATCCTGGTATGTGCTGCAATACTGATATTTACAGGATTTCAGGCTTGTGTGCTCAGTCATTTCGGAGATAATGGTGTGGATGATATTGATTATATAATAGTTTTGGGCGCACAGGTATACAGGAGCGGACCGAGTACTGTGCTAAGGTACAGGCTTGACAGAGCCGAACAGTATATGCAGGAAAACGAAAATACTATATGCATAGTATCAGGTGGCAAAGGCAGCAATGAGCCATCAACTGAGGCAGAAGTAATGGCTGGGTATCTTGAGAGTAAGGGAATAGGATCTGAAAGGATAATAAAAGAAGAAACTTCAGAAACAACAGCAGAAAACATTGCGAACAGTATGAAATACATAAAAAGCGGATCATCTGCAGG
>CAVGAH010000035.1:12640-19523 GCA_963627215.1 bacterium
ACAATATGCTGCGTGAGTTTATGGCAGAAATAAAATTTGTGTTTAGTACATAAGATGTTTTAAATGCTGCTTTGATCTTCATTTTTTCTGTTTATATCAGTAAAATATGAAGATTTTACAAAAAAATATCACGAATCACCAATATACCAATAGTCTATCGGCATAGATGATAGATAAATTTCGGTTCAATGATTAAAATGCACATGACAGCGTATATTTAGTTTGTTGACAGTAAAGCTGTCGGAGGTAATTGATGCCGGATAAAGACTATACCGATATAGGACGGAATATTCGTGAAAACAGAAAAAAACTGGGTATGACTCAACAGCAGCTTGCAATTCGTTCAGGGATCTCACTGCAGCATATATCTAATATTGAAAACGGAAAGACACAATTCAGTCTGAAGGCTGTAAGTCAGATAAAGAAAGTGTTTGAAGAATCGGGACTTTACGATCCCGGACTTGATCTTAATGCATCAGAACAATACTGGATGAGCGATTTGTATAATATAATGTCAGATTGTACTCTGGATGAAAGAAATTTTCTTTTGAAGATGCTGCAAACTACGAAGGACCTGATACGCGAGTCAGGTCTCACAGGTTCGGCGTTAAAAAATGGATTACATAATAAATTTAAAGCGTAGCAGAGCACTGACAAGCTTGCTTGATCTAGTGCGGCGAGTAGCTTGCAACGGCGTCAGGAAAGCATCTGGCGCTGCGTTATAATGCTTTGCAGATAGTGCCTGTAATAATGTAACAGAACCACTTTTCGTGTAATTCTATGTTCTATTTACTATACCATCAGATTTGTTCCGGCGATAGTATTCTGCAAGGCAGCATATAGACATGCTGTTGTTTTTTTCGGGAAAGTCGGTAGGAATGGTATGATCAGCAATACACAGAGAGAAAAACTTGAAGCGGTGAGCAGGATATATGGTATATACATATACAGAGTATGCCTGAAAATACTTCGAAATCAGGCTGATGCTGAGGACGCCGCACAGGATACTTACATAAAAATACTGGATTATATGGATCGTATAGATGACATAACATCTAATTCAGCTAAAAAATATGTTGCGCTTACAGCTGAGTCTGTAGCTAAAAATATGCTGAAGAGAGAGAAGAGCAAACGACCTGTTGATATGGTCAGGCTCGATGATGAGACGAATAATGTAGTGCTTGAAACGGAGATGGCGCGTATAGCTGTCGAAGAAATACATGCGCGTGATAATTGCATAGACAGACTTAATGAATATATTTGCTCTATAAATGCAGTAGAATTGAGCATGCTTGAATATCATGCTGATGAAAAAAGAACTCTTAAGGAGACAGCAGAACATTTCGGCATGGAGCCTGCAGCGTTCAGAAAACGATTGCAGCGCCTGCGTGAAAAGGTGGTCGGAAGAAAGATATCGGCTGCCGTAAAAGATGAAAATAACAAAATAACAATGTAGCGAAACATAAGATACGCGAAACATGATAATGATATATAACAAGCTCAGCATCAAGAATATAATGAAGGAACTTTCCTCTAAGGAAAGGTTTGTCTACCACTATCAGAGTGTTCCTGATTCTCAGGGACATGAATACTTCGAAGCAGTAGTGAGCCGCCCGTTCGGAGTGGACGATCCTTACAGGGTCATAATCTGAAGGATGATTTTTATGAGGAGATATCGAGCAGTAATGATGTTCACCGTCTGACCGGACATATGGGGGAGAGCATCATCGAAAATGATGCAGATATGCGATAGCTTTGTAGCGCCATACGCCTGAGGGCGGAAGCGTAAAGCTTGATATATTTCAGACAGAGAGCCCGGAAAACGGCAAGGTAAGACTGGTAATGTCTGTAAGCGATACGGGCAGGGGAATATATGATGCACGGCAGTATAGATGTGAAGAGCGAAGAGGGAAAGGGTACTTTTCAGCGAGGACGGGACTGCCGGAACGCCTGAACGGCGTAAGAGCTGTGCCTGAAAATGATATATTTGACGATGAGGATGTGTAAAAGCATTTAAACTCTGCCCGAGGGAAAATCAGTATTTTATGACGCGGTAAATATAATTGAAAAATGAAATACAAGAATAAAAATGGCGGCTCTGCATTATGCAAAAGCCGCTTTTTTCAATGCTTTAACGGCTGTGGGCGCGCCTGGCGCGCGGGTTGAAGCAGTATTGGTATGACCGATTTTTGCGGGTAAAAAAATTATGAAATTTCGTGAATATTCCTGTTGACTTTCCTGTAAGGTAAGCTTGATATAATACATTCATCGATTACAGGCGTGCTGCCTCAGGCGACCTGAAGCGCCCTTTCGCGTAAAAGGAGTCGAGAGGGTGCTTCGGCATTGCAATGATATACCTTTAGTAATATAATTTTGAGTGAACGGCTTGTTCAGGCGGTGACGCCTGCCGGGTCGGAATAGATTTGGAATTATTAATTATTGATTATGTGAGGTAATGCATGGCTGATATGCGATTGGGAAAAACAGAAATAATTACAGATAAAACGGGATTCGGGGCTCTGCCGATACAGCGCATCTCTGATGATGAGGCCGTTCGCCTTCTTAGAAAGGCGTATGATCACGGTGTGACGTTCTTTGACACGGCGCGCTTTTATACGGACAGCGAGCATAAGATAGGGCTTGCGTTTAAAGGTATGCGCGACAAGGTGTTCATAGCGACAAAGACTATGTCAGACACGCCGGAGCAGTTTTGGTCTCAGCTTGAGACGTCGCTGAGAGAGCTCGGTACCGATCATATAGATCTTTACCAGTTCCACAATCCTGCTGTCTGTCCCAAACCGGGAGACGGCAGTGGAATGTACGAGGCAATGCTCGAGGCAAAGGCACAGGGAAAGATACGTCATATAGGCATAACTAACCACAGGCAGCAGACAGCGCTTGATGCGATAGACTCGGGCCTTTATGAAACGCTTCAGTTTCCTTTTAACTATCTCGCGACTCCGGAAGACGAAGAAATAGTCAGGAAGTGCCGTGAGGCAGATATGGGCTTCATAGCCATGAAGGGGATGTCCGGAGGACTGATTACACAGTCGGCTGCGGCATTCGCCTTCCTCGACCAGCCACAGTACAGCCATGTACTTCCGATATGGGGAGTGCAGCGTGAGAGCGAGCTTGACGAATTCCTTTCATATATGACGAACCCGCCAGAAATGACGGATGAGATCAAGGCGATAATAAAGTCCGACAGGGCTCAGCTTATCGGAGATTTCTGCCGTGGCTGCGGCTACTGCATGCCGTGTCCTGTGGGAATAGAAATAAACAACTGCGCGCGGATGTCGCTTATGATAAGGCGCGCGCCTCAGTCAGCCCAGCTGACACCTGATATGCAGGAAAAAATGATGAAAATAGATGAATGCCTGCATTGCGGACAGTGCAGCAGCAAGTGTCCTTACGGGCTCGATACGCCTGCACTGCTTGAGAAAAACCTTGCAGACTATAAAGAGATACTCGCGGGAAAGCAGGTGTAGTACTCATGAACTGGATAAATACATATACAGAAAAATACTTTGACGTCATGGACCCGGATCCGGCTCTCATCGACATCAGGGATGTCGCGCACTCTCTCTCACTCCAGTGCCGTGGCAATGGACATGTTAAAACCTTCTTTTCAGTAGCTCAGCATTGCGTGAACTGTTGCCGTGAGGCAGCAGCGCGCGGCTGCAGCCGCAGAGTGACTCTCGCGTGTCTGCTTCACGATGCGTCAGAGGCATATATGTGTGATATACCGCGACCTGTAAAGAAGCTGCTCCCACAGTATATAGAGCATGAAAACAAGCTTCTTGACATAATATATACAAAGTATCTCGGCTCGAAGCTTACGCCTGAGGAACAGAAGCAGGTGAAGCGGATAGACGATGATATGCTTTATTACGACCTTAAGGTCCTTCTTAATATGGATATAGACCAGAAAGAACCTGATATACATATACACATAGACTTTGAGCCGGTTCCGTTTGAGAAGGCAGAGAATGAATATCTCAGCCTTTTCTACGGGCTGATCAGAGCGCTTTAAGATCGAAAATCAGAATTGTTCATAAATATATAAAAAGTACATGCCGAAAGCGGTTGCCTGAAATTGCCGCTTTCGGCATTTGCTTTTTTGGGTATTGACATTGACGTTAGGGAAGATAGATATAATATTTAAAGCGTAGCAGAGCACTGACAAGCTTGCTTGATCAGTGCGGGCATGATCTCCCACCGAAAGTCGGGAATGGACCCCGCCGCCTATAGAGACGGGGGACATCTGGCGCTACGTTATTGGTTCTGTTATTAAATAACAGGAATTGTAAAACACAGTAGAAAATTTTGAAATAAAAGGAGAAAAGTATGGGCTACACATCATCTGTAATGACAGAGCGTTTGAAGGATCTTAAAGCAAACTTCCTTAAGGCTGTTCCGAGCATAACTATCGGCAGAGCAGTCGCGTATACAGAGGTTGCAGAGCAGTTTCCCGATATACCGAGAAACCTCAGAAGAGCAAAGGGCTTTCGCAGGGCGTGCGAGACTGCGCCGCTCCTTATCCAGGATGGCGAGCTTATAGTCGGTCACCCGTGCGGAAAGCCGCGTGCAGGCGCTTTTTCGCCTGATACTGCGTGGGAATGGGTGCGCGACGAGCTCGATACTATAGGTACGAGACCGCAGGACCCTTATTACATAAGCGAAGAAGACAAGAAGGTCATGCGCGAGAAGATATTCCCGTTTTGGGAGGGCAAGTCGCTTGCAGAGGCATGTGAGAAGGAGCTGCGCGAGGCAGGTATCTGGGAATACGGTGCTGAGGCTGCCATTACAGACCTTACATATCATGTAACGAGCGGCGGCGGTGACTCAAGCCCGGGATATGACATCATACTTTTCAAAAAAGGAATAAACGGAATAAAGAAAGAAGCAGAGGAGCATCTGGCTGCGCTTTCTGCCGATGACGCTGACTATGAAAAGAGAAAGGCGTTTTATGAAGCTTCCATAGAAACATGTGAGGGTGTACTCATATATGCAGATCGCCTGGCTGACTACGCTGAGGAGCTCGCTGCGAAGGAAAGCGATGCAGAAAGAAAGGCTGAGCTTCTGAAGATAGCCGAGGTAAACAGAAAGGTGCCTGCTGAACCGCCTCAGAGCTTCTGGGAAGCACTCCAGTCTGTATGGACTATACAGTCCCTTTTCTCAATAGAAGAAAACCAGTGCAGTACATCGCTCGGACGTGTAGATCAGTACATGCTGCCTTGCTACGAGCATGATATCGAGACAGGTGCGCTTACAGAGCAGCAGGCGTTTGAGCTCATGGGCTGCTTCCTCATAAAGTGCTCCGAAGTAATATGGTACACTCCTGAGGGTACGGCGACGTACTTTGCGGGCTACATGCCATTCATAAACATGTGCGTAGGCGGCCTTAAGCGCGATGGCGGCGACGGCGTAAACGACCTTACGTATTTGGTAATGGATGCTGTAAAGCAGGTAAAGGTATATCAGCCTACGCTTGCATGCAGGATACATAACCTTTCGCCTGAGCGTTATCTGAATGAAGTCGTAGACCTCGTACGCGCGGGCGGCGGTATGCCTGCGTGCCACTTCGATGACGCTCACGAAAAGATGATGCTCAGAAAAGGCTACAGCTTTGAGGATGCGCGCGACTACAGCCTTATGGGATGTGTTGAGCCTCAGAAGAGCGGCCGCGTACACCAGTGGACGGCAGGCGGATTTACTCAGTGGCCTATATGCATAGAGCTCGCCATGAACAACGGCGTGCTCAAGAGCTACGGAGACAAGCAGTGGCTCGCTACAGGCGAGATAGACGACTTTAAGACATGGGAGGATTTCGAGGGCGCTGTAAAGAAGCAGCTCGACTACCTCATAGACATGAACTGCAGAGGGACGACTATCATAGAGCGCGTATTCCGCGATGAAGCTCCGTCAAACTTCATGTCGCTCTTTATGGACGGCTGCATGGAAAAGGGCCGCGACGTCATGGACGGCGGAGCTGTTCTTTACGAGGGCCCGGGAACTATATTTGCAGGCCTCGGAACTTACGCTGACAGCATGGCTGCTATAAAGAAGCTCGTTTACGATGACAAAAAATATACTTTACAGCAGATAAAGGAAGCTATGGATGCTGACTGGAAGGGCTACGAGGCTATCCACCGCGACTGCCTGAACGCGCCTAAATATGGCAACGATATAGACTATGTAGATCTTATAGCAAAGGATATCGTTGACTACACAGAAAAGAAGATGAACTCTTATCCGTCGCTCTATGCGCGTCAGATACACGGTACGCTCTCACAGTCATTCAACACGCCGCTCGGCGGCATGGTAGGCGCTACGCCTGACGGACGTGCAGCTTACGCTCCGCTCTCAGACGCTATGAGCCCTACACAGGGCGCAGACAAGAACGGTCCTACAGCAGTCATAAAGTCTGTGTCAAAGATAAATGTAGAGTCTATGAGCCTTGGTATGGCGCATAATTTCAAGTTCAGTGAGAACTTCCTCGCGTCTCCTGAGGGCAGGAACGCGCTCAAGGTCCTGATCAAGACATCGTCTGTAATGGGTAACGGCGAGATGCAGTTCATCTGCGTTGAAAACGATACTCTTATAGACGCTCAGAAGCACCCTGAGGACCACCGCGACCTGATCGTTCGAGTAGCGGGATACTGCGCTTACTTTGTAGAGCTCTGCGAGGATGTACAGAACGAGATAATAAGCAGAACTGTTATCGACAGGTAAAAATAAATTACGTTGTAAATACAAATTTTAATATTTTAAATATATAACGTAGCGCCAGATATCCCACGCCTCTATAGGCGGAGGGTTCCATTCTCGACTTTCGGTGGCGGGTAATAATCTCCCACCGAAACCCGGGCGGAGCAGAAGC
>CAVGAH010000036.1:0-18781 GCA_963627215.1 bacterium
CCCTATGGCTGCAAAGAAGATGGTAGAGTCAGGCAAGTACGACGCAGTTATCTGCCTTGGTACTGTTATCCGCGGCGCTACGAGCCACTATGACCTCGTATGCAGCGAAGCAGCAAAGGGCATCGCTCAGGTAGGCCTCCAGTCAGGTGTTCCTGTAATGTTCGGCGTAGTTACTACAGAAAACATCGAGCAGGCTATCGAAAGAGCCGGCACAAAGGCAGGAAACAAGGGTTATGACTGCGCACTCAGCGCTATTGAGATGGTAAATCTCTACAAGCAGATCTAAAAATTTGAATAAAAATATGTGTCAATAAATATCAAAAGCGCAGCCCGGTCATAAGACCGCAGGCTGCGCTTTCTGTGCAAGGTCGAATATTTTTACCCTAAAGGCTTATCTTATAATATCACATTCCTGGCATCTCACCGCGCTGAAGCCGGCGCATGTGTTGCAGTAGCCGAACTCTGGACAGGCAATACCGCATTCTACCTCGTCCATAGGCTTCTTATTGAATTTGCAGAACGGGCCGAACGTCTTTGTGTCCTCAAAGTAATGCGTACTTTCTATATGCTCGCATATGTAGTAGCTTGGATCGCCGTTTGCGCCGCAAAGCGTAGTTTTGCCGCTGAACCATATGTCCTTGTTAATATTTGAATCAGTCTGCTTTGTCTTTATCTCACTCATTATTTTTCTCCTCATTGCTCATCAGCTCGACGTGCTGCCGTCAGTTAAAGTTATCGTAAGTATACAAATTATATACCCGAAACCATTGTAACACAGTCACTTTTTTTAGTAAAGGACATATGTTTTTAATATTCCTCGTTCTCTAACCCCTCTGAAGCCTTCTGAACGCCGGAAAAGTTTTTCGCGTAATCTACAGAACCGAGACGCGTGTACTCCCATACGACACCATCGCGTAGACAGTCAGTCTTACATCCCCCTGGACATGTCTGACATATGAGCCCCTGCGCGACACCGTGACGCCCGGAGCCTATAGTATGCACGATCTTTCCGTGATATTCGTGTTTCATTATATTTGCATTTTCCATAACCGTATACCTCCTTACGGGTGATCGATGAGGCCTCTGTTCTTAAGTACAATTGAATTATAGTGCAGCTGCTCGCAAAAAAGAATACATCGGTCAATTTATGAGCTGCTATTAAATTTAATAGCAGGTCTGAAATGCAAAGGCTGTGTTAGAATGATGAAGTAACAAAGTAATCGGTCTGAAACGCCTGCGCGTTGCTGCCTGTTGCGCCCACAGCATGTAAAAGTAAATCAACGAAAGGAATATAAAATATATGTATAAAAGAAAACTGGATAAGGACATCAGATGTCCTCTTGAATATGGTCTGGAAATATTCGGAGGAAAATGGAAATCGCGCATAATATGCGTACTCGCCGCGCAGGAAAAGCTCCGCTACAGCGAGCTCAGAAACGAAATGGGAAATATAACGGACGCGGTGCTCGCGTCAACGCTTAAAGAGCTTATTGCTTCTGATATAGTTCAGAGAAAGCAATATGACGAAATGCCAATACGCGTAGAATACAACCTCACAGAAAAAGGCGCGTCAGTAGTACCTATACTCCAGAGCATCTGCCACTGGTCCGGAATATTCTACAAAGACGACAACGAAAATAAAATGACACAGTGTCAGAAATGCGACTACAGAAATTAGGATAAATTAAAATTTGATTTCGATAGAGATCACAGGAAAGAGCGGCCGCACGGCCGCTCTGAAAACAGATTTAAGTTATTCTGAATTTTAAGCTACAGCTCTTTCTTGTTGTCTGCGCCCGGAGTAGTAACGATGACCTTTTCAGGCGTTATAACGAGCGCGCCCTTTGCAGTAGCAGCGCCGTTGAACATATCTTCTACAGCTTTTTTGAATGTGTCAACGATATCGCCCGATGTGATGTACTGCGCAGTTCCCTTTATCTGGTAACCTTCAAGCGTCTGAGCGTCAAAGGCTGTAACTGCGATGCGACCGTTGTTTTTCTCGATATTTCTGAGCGTAGTGTCGAGGAATACGTCTCCTATGAGCAGTCTGCCGTCCTCGGTAACGTCCTTAAATGCGACTGTTACGACGTTCGGCTGATCGTATGCGCATGTGGCTATATCCCACATATTATTTTTTAAAACATTAACTACTTTTTCGTTAAGACTCATGATCTTGCCTCCTTTAAATTTTTAATGACAATAGATAGAAATTAGTTAAAAGATCTTATCGTGTTTTTTTCAGGAACGGCTTTATTTTACTGAAACTGCTTAAATTATGAAAGATATCAGCAAATTTATGAGCAGCTAATAAATTTCATAGTATATATGGGCGCGGTGACGCGCGGGAGGATGTGAGCCCTTATTACTTTATGATGTTCGTTATTAATGGAATTAAGAAATTTTTTTGATAATATGAAGTATTTATGCCCGATTGAGGAAAATCGTGATATACTTATTTGCAAAATGCTAATTCAAGTCGCGGAGGCGATTATGCAAATATGAAAGGAAACAGAATTATGAACAGTGACAAGATCAAAAACGGTCCCGGCGGGGCTCCTGTACGTTCGCTTTTTTACGGAATGGGAATGGTAAAAGAGGAAATCGAAAGACCTCTTATCGGTGTTGTAAACGCTCAGAATGAGCTTATCCCGGGACACCTGCTGCTCGACAGAGTGGCTCAGGCTGTCAAGAAGGGTATAATAATGGCAGGCGGTACTCCTGTTGAATTCCCTGCTATCGGTATCTGCGACGGTATCGCTATGGGTCACGAGGGCATGAAGTACCCTCTCGCGAGCCGTGAGCTTATCTGCGACTCTATCGAGGCTATGGCTAAGGGTCATGCGCTCGATGGTCTCGTTCTTATCCCTAACTGCGATAAGATCGTTCCGGGTATGATGATGGCTGCTGCGAGACTTAATATCCCTTCAGTTATGGTATCAGGCGGTCCGATGAGAACAGGAAGCCTTGATGGCGATATCCTTGATTTCAACAGCGTTATGGAACGCGTAGGCGCTTTCAAGAACGGCGACTGCACTGAAGAACAGCTCGAGGACGTTGCTGAACGCTGCTGCCCGGGTTGCGGTTCATGTTCAGGTCTGTTCACTGCAAACAGCATGAACTCTCTGACTGAAGTTCTCGGAATGGGTCTCCCTTACAACGGTACTGCTCTCTGCGACAGCGGCGAGCGCATCCGTCTCGCTAAGAGAGCCGGCATGCAGGTAATGGAAATGCTCAGAAGAGACATCCGTCCTCGCGACATCCTGACTCCTGATGCTTTTGAGAACGCTATAACTGTTGATATGGCTATGGCGGGCTCTACAAATACAGTTCTCCACCTCCCTGCTATCGCTCACGAGGCAGGCATCGAGCTGAATCTTGACATGTTTGACGCTATCAGCGAGCGCACACCTAACCTGTGCAAGCTCAGCCCAAGCGGTCACCATCATATGGAAGACCTCGGTCTCGCAGGCGGCATCCCTGCACTCATGAACGAGCTCACTAAGCTCGACCTCATACATAAGGACTGCATGACTGTTACAGGCAGGACTGTAGGCGAAAACATCGAGAGCCACCCGGTCCTCAATTATGACGTAATAAAGCACGTTGAAGCTCCTTACAGAAACAGAGGCGGTCTGGCTATCCTCCGCGGAAACCTCGCTCCTCTCGGCGCTGTAGTAAAGGAATCAGCAGTTGCTCCTGAGATGCTCGCGCACGACGGCCCTGCTGTCATCTTCAACTCTGAGGAAGAAGCTTCTGCTGCTATCTGGGGCAAGAAGATAAAGAAGGGCGACATCATCGTCATCAGATACGAAGGCCCTAAGGGCGGCCCGGGCATGAGAGAAATGCTTTCTCCGACTTCTTCTATCGCAGGCATGGGCCTCGACAAGGACGTTGCGCTCATCACAGACGGCAGATTCTCAGGCGCGTCAAGAGGCGCTTCTATCGGTCACGTTTCTCCTGAAGCTATGGCGGGAGGACTTATCGGACTCCTCAGGGACGGTGATACTATCCACATCGACATACCTAACAGGATCCTCGAAGTAAAGCTGAGCGATGAAGAAATAGAAAAGAGAAAGGCTGAATACGTGAAGCCTGAGCCTAAGGTAAAGACAGGCTACCTCGCGCGCTACGCAAAGCTCGTAACATCTGCAAACACAGGCGCAGTCCTCAGCGTTGAATAATCTGCAGTGATTGAAAAAATAACTGATAAAAAATAAAATAATGAGCCGGACGCATCCTAAACAGATACGTCCGGCTCGTTTTGTACACGGCCTGCTGCGCCCGTTGCCCGGCAGGTCTTTCTTATGCCTGCAATAATAACGTAGCGCCAGATGTCCCCCGCCTCTATAGGCGGCGTGGCCGCCGAATGTTACAAATACTATTCATTTGTGTGAACTCCATTGAAATACTGCGCCTGTTGTGGCAAAATAAATTATTACTGCACATGGGGAGGACTGTATATGTGTAAAAACAGTCTGCTGTGCGGTATGATACAAAGGGGATATCACAGGAATCAGGTTCACAGGGGAAAAACAAAACGTATGATCACACAAATGAAAATCAAGTTAATGAATAAAATTGCAAATAAAAGAAATAACAGAAGGCTGGCCGCGCTTGCACTGTGCGGTATTATGCTTGCTACGGGAGCGCCTGTTTATGCGCAGAGTGCAGCAGAGTATCCGTCGCAGCAGTCTGTGAACATCGGAAAGCTGTCTGCTGCTGTTGCTGCTGTAGTAGGCACAGGCACGGGAGGACAGTCATTTGCTGCGCTTCAGCAGGCTGCATCTGCGGCAGCAAATGGCGCGACACTTGGTGCGGGATCAGGATCGTCAGCAGCGCTGCGTTCTTTTCGTCAGACTTCATCGGAAACGGTGATGAGTACAGATAAAGGCGATGTGACGCGTACAGAAAGTGAAGCATCGGACAGCGCCGCAACTGTAAAAAAGCGCATTTACAGCGGTGACGGACTCGGCGACTGCACCGTATATATGGAAAGGCTCACTGCAAATAGCTCGTCTGCCGGGCAGACGCTGACTGTATTTCAGCTTGGCGAGGGTCAGGGAACTATTAGAAATTACGATATATCTACAAAAAAATGGAATACTTCTTCGCTTTCTGAAGGAACGCTGCCGTATGGCATGTATTTCATAAAAACAGGCGACAGTGAGAGTGTATTTATAACGCCGCAGGCATATTGCAGCCGCGAAAACGGCATGATAGAGTCAGTTCCGGCGTCGAACGGCACACTGAGCGTTTCCGAGCAGAACGGCAGGTTTTATCTGACTGTCAGCGTTCCGGCGCTTTCTCAGGGTATGTTCTGCGATTTTACTGCGCTGTGCTCAGCGTCGCAGCTTGTAAACTGGAACGATACGAATGATGTAAGCAAATGGGAAAATTACCGTTTTACGGATGATAACAGATGGTGCTATGACGGATATTACTACAAGACTCCGGCAAATTATATACCGACCGGTGAAAATTACTTCTATAAGCTTCCGGCAGCTTATATAACGGGTAAGATGGCTCGCAATAAAAACGACGCGGCATCGCGCGCTCTGAGCCTCGCTATGATAGACGTGATGAAGGCGCGCTACAACAGCAGCGGCTATATACCGTCGGAAAACGGCAGCCGGTGGCTTCAGAGTACGTATCGCATAGGTCCGGGATATTTTGATACGCGATTCAATACAGACTTTGCTCTCGCGATGATAAACGCAGGCGAAAATTTCGGGGCGCAGCAGATTATAGACGATGCTGCAGTCTACGGAAAGTTCCTTGTGTCATACGCGGCAGGGCATCATTACACTGTAGGCAGCGGAGAGTCAGAGGGATGGCTTGTCGATGATTACTGGAATGAAAGCGGAGGTCCGCTGCGTACACACGTTTCGTTGAATCATCATACAGCTGAGGCGGTATTCCTGTACAGGCTCGCAGACGCGACAGGCGACGATGAGTACGCCGAAACGGCTGAAAAGATGGTAAAGGGTCTGGAAAATACAGTTGACAAGTGGATAATGCCTGACGGAGATCTTTACTATTCATACGGAAACGATGCAAAAATGATAACGGGAGATTACCCGTATCTGACATACAACGACCTGCTGGAGCTGCAGAGACTGTGGACAGAACGCCACGGAGAGGCAAATGCCGCAGTGTCAAAGCTTATGGAGAGCAAGCTCGCATGGATGAACAAAAACGGTATCACAGGTTACAATAAATAAAATAAGTAACTTTTGATATATCAGAACGGAAGCTCTGTCGTAACTGAAAAAGGGGGAAATCAATGAAAGGGAAAACAAAAAGACTTATATCAATGGCAGTCGTCAGTATCATGCTGCTCGTTGCTTTTGGGAGCGCAGCGGCATTAGCAGATACGAACGTACTGTATCAGAAGTCAGAAAAGCAGGAAATAACCGCAGGTCTGACTTACGAAAAGAGCACGAGACTTTACAAGTCGGGCTGGCTCGATGTTTACGTGCTGACGATGGACGCATCAAACACAGACCTGTCACTTGAGGTGCTCGAGGACGTAAATACATACGGAGCAAAGAGCACCGTAGAAAAGCTGGCGAAGGATAACGGAGTTATCGCAGCTGTAAACGGTGATTTCTTCGGCTCAGGCACGCTGAAATCGAGCATGGGCAATGTTGCTGAGAACGGCGAGGTCAAAGCGGCTCAGAATTATTACAACTGGAGCAACTGGCAGTACGCAGGACTGTATATGGACAGCGCCGGCACGCCTTTTATAGATTATATAAAAACGACGTTGTCGGTAGTAAACGGCAATAATGTGACGCTTACGCTCGGCGCTAAAAATAAAGTGACAGATTTTTCAAAGCCTGTATATTTCGACCGCTCGGCTATAACGTCTACAGCAGCGATAGACGCCAGATATTCATCGCTCGTAAAGATGGTAGTTTCAAACGGAGGTATAACATACGTTTCACAGCCGGGTGAGACTGTAGCTGTACCGGAAAATGGATTTATAATAGTGATGAGCACGGCGAGCCGGGATTATTACCTTCCGTATTATAACGTAGGAACGGCAGTCAGCTTTTACGAGAACGAGGATTTCTATATAAGACCTCAGAAAAATATAAGTGATGTTGTTTTCGGCATAAGCGGCGGCGGTGAGGTACTCAGAAACGGTGAAATAGTCCAGTACGGCTACACAGTAAGCCCGTCGACTAACCAGCCGAGAACTCTCTTAGGTGTAAACCAGGATAAATCAAAAATATATCTTGTCTGCATAGACGGCAGAAAGAACGGAAAAGGCGCAACTAACTACGAGTGCGGCGCGATACTTAAAGAATACGGCGTTTACGACGCAATACAGATGGACGGCGGCGGCTCTACTACGATGGCTGTCCAGAAAAACGGCGATTCGACAGTTTCTGTAGTAAATGTCCCGAGCGAAGGCACGCAGCGCGCAGTAGCTAACGGCATAGGTATAAAGGCTAACGGACCGGCGGGAACTCCTGTAATGGTGACGGCATCTGTAGCTGATTCTGACGATAATATAATGTTCAATGGCTTTGCATCTACGATAAACGCAGCGGTATACGATGGCCAGCTGAATAAAATGAACGTAACGCTGCAGTACAGCTCGTCTCTCAAGGGCACATGGAGCGGCAGCACGTTCACGCCTGAGGAGACAGGAAACGGCACTGTAACAGTAACGTGCGGCAACCTCAGCAAGACTATAGATATAACAGTCCTCAGAGGTGTGGCAGCGCTCCGCGCCGAAGCGTATTCATATGCGCTTGTAACAGGTCAGAAAACAGCTCTTACAGCAAAGGCAATAAATCCTGAAGGCTACTCTCTCGACATCGCTCAGAGCGATGTAACATGGTCTGTTGACAGCTCAGGTGTCGGACATATAGAAAACGGGTCTTTTGTTGCTGATAAGGACGGCCTATGCACTGTGACAGCAAGCTCTGCAAAATACGGTGTGACAGGAACGCTTCAGATAAGCGTCGGTAAGAAATATGTAGCGATAAACAGCTTTGAAGGCCCGCGAGATATAGTTAATACTTACTATCCGTCATCTGACAGCGGTATAACCGGCGGCGGAAAGATAGACAGCACTGTAAGCAAGGACGGAAGCTCATCGCTCAGGATAGATTACAGCTTTAAGCCTGATACTGTAACTACTCAGTGCGTATACGCAAGTCTGGAAAAGAACGAAATACTTTTCCCTGCAGGCGTATCTGATTTTGAAATATGGTATAAGGGCGACGGCAGCGGCAACACTCTGAAGGCAGTGATAAACTACGGCTCAGGTCAGTCGTCAGATGTAACTATTGCAGAAAAAATGACCGGCACAGACTGGCAGCAGGCAAAGGTAACGCTTCCTGCAGGAGCGACCGATAATATCCGCCTGAACAAGATATACGTAGCGTCATACGGCACTGACGGAACATCTGTAAAGGGCTCTGTATATGTTGATTATATCACGGCTCAGGCTGTAATCGGCGAAGCGGGCGGATCTGCTTCAGCGAGCGCGACTGATTATATGGCTGCCGACCTTGATAAGCTTACAGGCTCATATACGACGCTCTCGTCAGCAGCTCCGACACAGAATACGTATTCAAACAATACAAGCGGAAACTTTACTGTACTGACGCTCGGTGTAACAAGCGGGAGCCTGACAGAGAACAACGAAAATCAGTGGTCATACATTTCAGAGGTAATGAGCGCGTCATATACGGCTAAGAACCTCGTAATAAAGCTGAACGTAAGCCCGTGGTCGGGAATAACAGACATAAAAGAGCGCACAGCGCTCCATGACCTGCTCAAGACTGCGAGCAGAAAGTACGGCAAAAACGTAGTAGTACTGTTCCCTAACGGTAAAAACGGCGTTGAGATAAAAGACGGCGTAAGATATATAGCTGTTGCGTCAGGCTCAGGCATAAGCTTCAAGGGCAACAGCGAAGACATGTATTATGAATTTCAGTAAATTAGAAAGCAAAAGGTTATGGAAGAAAATTCCAAGGGTGCGATAGCTAAAGACACAGTAGTTTATATGATAGCGAAAATGATAGAGGCTGTAGTCGGCATAGTAACTATGTCGGCTATGTCATACCTTTTCCGCAAGGCTCAGATGGGCTATTACTCTACTGTAAACATAGCTGTCACGATGATAGCGCTTCTGGCTGTGCAGTGGCTCAACCAGTCGGTGCTTAGATATATAAATAAATATGATATAGCAAACAAAAAAGATGTATTTATTTCAACGGTTCTTAATTCGTGGATGAAAGTAAACGCGGGAACCGTTGCTGCGGCTGCGGTCATAGTAGTTGTGCTGAAAATTGCATCAGCGTATTCTGACGCACTTGCATCGTTCATGTCCGTATACACGCCGGGCGTGTTTGCGTGCGGTATATTGTGGTTCATTACGTATAATACTGCGCAGCTTATGATAGCGATGCTCGCGGCGCTGCGAAAGGCTCGCGTGAACCTGCTGCTCTCAGTCATAACCGTCTGCGGAAGGCTCGCATTAATGGTCCTGTTCTGCTTTATGTGGGGCAGCCGTATCGAATGGATATTCCTGAGCTATTTCATCACAGACGGCGTCGTGTCGCTCATAGCGATGAGAGAGCTTAGACTGCTTTCCTGTCTCGGCGCGAAGTCGGACAGCGGCATACTTGCGGAGCTTAAGGCGTATGGTCTCCCACTCATGGGAAACCAGTTCGCGACTACTATACTTAACAAGTCAGACGTTTATATAGTAATGATAGCTCTGGGTGCGGGAGCGTCCGGCATATATCAGACGAATTATTCGCTGATAGCCACGGCGTTTACGCTTATAAATGCGGCGATGATGCGCGGCTGCTATCCGACTATACTCAGAAAGTGGTCTGAGGGCAAAAAAGACGAGGTACAGACGCTGTTAAACACTGCGGTGAGGATGTATCTGCTTATTGCAGTTCCTGCTGTAGCAGGAGTGTGGGCTGTCAGCTATCAGGCTGCATACGCGCTGTTTGCGCCTGAGTACGTTGAAGGACATGTAGTAATGTTCTGGGTCGCTCTGGGAATGATGTTCCTTGGGATTACAGAATATTCCATAAAAAACTGGGAGCTTCACGCGAATACTTCGGCTATATTCAAGCGCAGTATGATAGGCGGCGTTGTAAATGTAGGGCTGAATCTTGTTCTCGTAAAGCTGCTTGACAGCTATTTCATAGCGTCGGTGACAACGTTCCTTGGATTTTTCGTGTATTTCCTGCTTGCTGTATTTGGGACGCGCAAGCATCTCATATGGCATATAAAGGCGCGCAGCCTCTTTAACATACTCCTGTCAGCCGTTGTGATGGCGGGCGTGATAAAATTAATGGAGAGTGCGCTGCCTGAGGACAAATTATATTTGGCTTTATTTATATTCTGTGGTATCATTGTGTACGGATCTATGCTGGCTATTACAGGGGAAATACGTGAAGAAATAAGTATTGTAAAAGCCAGGATCCGCAGGAGATGATCCTGACGGAAAACGACTTTAACATTTTGATGTTAATATAAGAAAGGAAGCAAACAGATGAAGAAAAGCATTTGCGTGATCGGCATAGGCTACGTAGGTCTTCCTACTGCGGCTATGTTCGCAACTCATGGTCATCAGGTCGTGGGATTTGATGTAAATGAAAAAGCAATCGATGCTCTTAACAAGGGTGAGACTATCATCGAAGAGCCTTTCCTCGGCGACATGGTAAGACAGGCCGTAGCTGAAGGTCACCTCGTTGGTTCTACTGAATGCCCTGTTGGCAGTGATGTATATATCATTTCAGTTCCAACACCTATCAACCCTGACAAGACTGCCGATATGAGGTTCGTCGAATCAGCAACAAGAACAATAACTCCGTGTCTCAGACCGGGAGCAATAGTAGTTCTGGAGTCTACATCTCCACCGAGAACTGTTACAGACCTTATGCTGCCTATACTTAAGGAATCAGGCCTTACACCGGGCGTTGACCTTTTCGTAGCACACTCTCCTGAAAGGATACTTCCGGGAAAAGCGCTCGAAGAACTCAGAACAAACAGTCGTATCGTAGGCGGTATAACTGAGAAATCTGCGCATAAGGTAAAGGAAGTATATGAAAGCTTCGTTGAAGGTGAAATATTACTGACTGACTCAACTACAGCAGAAATGTGCAAGCTGATGGAAAATACATTCAGAGATGTAAATATCGCCCTTGCAAATGAACTTGCAAAGATGAGCGAAGAAGTCGGCGTAAACTGCTGGGATGTTATCCGCATGGCTAACCAGCATCCAAGAGTAAACTTCCTGGATCCGGGTCCCGGCGTAGGCGGTCACTGCATCCCGCTCGACCCATGGTTCCTCGTTGAAAAGTGCGAGAACGCTAAGCTCATAAAGCAGGCAAGACTCAACAACGATTCTATGCCGGCGTATGTTCTTTCAAAGATAGAAGCGCTTTTAGGCGGAGTAAAGGGCAAGAGAGTTGCATTATTCGGCGTTACATACAAGCCGAATATCGATGATATCAGAGAATCACCGATAATGCACCTCAAGGATCTCCTCCTCGAAGCAGGCGCTGAGGTAAGGATCTGTGATCCTCACGCTGCATGCAAGCTCGACGTGACTTATGATGCGTATGATGCATGCGACGGAAGCGACATTGCCATACTGGGCGTAAACCACGAACAGTTCAAGAGTGTTGATTTCGAAAAAATGGCAGAAAAGCTGTCAAACAAGGTCGTATTCGATACAAGAAACTTCTGGGACAGAGAAGCTGTCGAAAAGGCAGGAATAAAATACGTTCTTCTCGGTGATTACAGAAGGTAATATATCTGTTTCCACAGCCGGGAAATTTCAGGGTTGTTGCAAGAAAATACTTTAAGGTGCAACAACCCTTTTCGTATATATGGTTATGGTAATTTTAAGATGAAAAAAGTATTAATGATAGCAAACCAGTTTCCGCCAATGGGCGGGGCAGGCGTGCAGCGCAGCGTGAAGTTCGTAAAGCATCTGCGCACATTCGGTTATGAACCTGTCGTTCTTACGCGTGACATCGGAAATATGCAGTTAAAAGATGAAACTCTTATGGCTGACATTCCGGAGGGCGTAAAGATATACAGGACAAAGCCGCTCGAATCGCCTGAGATAGGTGGAATTATGAGGATACCGGGCAAGGTGCTCGGCAAGGTCGTGATACCTGATACAGCGTATTTCTGGTACCGCAATTCAAGAAAAAAGGCTATGGAAATAGTTGAAAATGAAAATATAGACATAGTCTATACCACTTCGGCACCTTACAGCGACCATCTCCTCGGAATGTATATAAAGGATCATATGCCTTCTGTAAAGTGGGCGGCAGATTTCAGAGACGAATGGACTAACAATCCGTATTTTCTCGATAATCCGCGTAATCCTGTAAGAACTAAGATAGAAAAGGACATGGAGCATCGCGTTATGACTGAGGCTGACCTTCTGATAACGAATACTCCTGTCATGAGAGCCAATTTTATAAGAAATAATAATATACCGGGAGACAACTTCGTTGTCATACCTAACGGCTATGATATAGAAGATTTTGCAGGAATTGATACTGCTTCCATGCCGCACAACGAAAAGTTCACTATGGTATACACGGGTGCTCTTTACGGCCGCCGCAAGCCTGACAATTTCTTTAAGGCGTTAAGCGAGCTCAAGAAGGAAGGCTCGATCGATACAGGACGTATCGAGGTCAGACTTATAGGCAATTATCACAATGACAAGCTGCAGGCTCAGATAGACAGCTTTGATCTGACTGAATGCATTAAGATAATAGGCTACGTGCCGCATAATGTATGCATATCTCATCAGATATCGGCTGACGCTCTCATACTTATAGAGGGCAGCGGACGCGGCGCTGACGCTTTCTATACGGGAAAGATATTCGAATATATGAATACGAACCGCCCTGTAGTAGCGGTGCTCCCGCATGGCTGCGCTGCCGACCTGGTAAGAGAGAGCCGTATAGGTGAGGTGGCTGACGCTGACAGCATACCTGAAATAAAGCGGGTCATAAAAAATTATTACGATCAGTGGGATGCAGGCACATTGTCATTCACGCCTGACCGCAGCGTTATAGAGCGTTATGAGAGAAAAAGACTTACAGAGGCTCTTGCAGATGCTTTTGACAGTGTATTCACTGAGGCTTAATGGTGACATGATATGAAGATTCTTCACTTTATAAGCGGAGGAGACACAGGAGGGGCAAAGACTCATGTGTTTACCCTGCTGACAAATCTAAAAGAACGGAATATAGATGTCGAGCTGCTGTGCATAATGGAAAGCTCGTTTACAGAAGAAGCCAGAGCGCTTGGTCTGAAGGTCACTGTGATACCTCAGGTAAAGCGGTATGACATGACTGTAAATAAAAAGATATGCCGCTACATAAATGAAAGCGGCTGTGATCTGCTGCACTGCCACGGCGCGCGTGCGAATTTCATAGCGATGTTCATTATGAAAAAGATACGCGTCCCTGCGATAACTACGATACACAGCAATTACAAGCTGGATTTCAAGGGAAATCGCAGAAAGCAGATGCTCTATACGCCTATGAACGCGATGGCGCTCAGAAAATTCAAGCATATGCTGTGTGTTACGCAGAACCTTAAAAACGTAATGATAGAAAGCGGATTCAAGGGCGAATATATCGATGTTATTTATAACGGCATATATTTCGGCCCCGATATAGAGACTCTTTCAGAAGAGAAATTTTTCAAAGCAGTGAACGTCAAGCGCGACCCTGCTAAAAAATATGTCGGAATAGCTGCAAGGCTCAATGCGATAAAGGGATTTGACGTATTTCTCAGGTCAGCGGAGCAGACTGCTTCCAGAAGGGATGATATTGATTATCTCATTATGGGAGGCGGTGAGCTCTGGGATGAATGCCAGTCGTTCATAAAGGAAAAAGGTCTTACGGACAGGATACACATGCCGGGTATGATAAATGATCCTGTCATAATGAACAGCTTCTACAAATACGTGGACATAAATACACTGAGCTCGTATTCAGAAGGATTTCCGTATGCACTGCTCGAGGGAGCGCGCATGAAAACTGCAACAGTTTCAACGTGTGTCGGCGGCATACCTGAAATGATAACAGACGGTAAAACGGGGTACCTCGTACCGTCGGGAGACGCTGCGGCTTTTGCTGAAAAGATAGAGCTCCTGTGCAGCGACGATGAACTCAGGAAGAATATGGGAGAAGCGTTTTACGCAGACGCAGACGCAAGATTTTCGGTAAAGTCGATGATCGACACTCATATAGACATATACAGCAGAATTATAGCAGAGGAAGGTAAAAGGTAAATGAAATTAATAGACGAAAAGGGACGAATATTCAGCAAGCTCAACATTGTTGACCTTCTCGTGATCCTCGTGATCATAGCGATAGTGGCAGCAGGAGCGGTCAAATTCACTTCGGGAAGAGCTGCTGACAGTGTAAACGCAGCAAATACGACGCAGACTGAAGATCAGTACTGCTACGCGACTATAATAGCGAGACTTCAGCCTGAAGAAGTAGGGCAGAACCTCAAGGTAGGCGATCATCTCGTTGCGAATGGCGGATATACAGACGCTGAAATCGTTGATGTTCAGGTGAAGCCTGCTGATTATGTAGGTGTTAATTCTGATGGTGTTACTGTAAAGAGCGAACATCCTATATGGAAGGATGTTACAGTTGTTGCAAAGCAGAAGCTTGATCCTTCAAGCGTTACGCTCAAGCTCGGCGGTCAGGAGATAAGAGTCGGATATGACTTTATACTTAAAACTCAGATGGTCGAAGCAAAGGCTACTGTAAGAAATATTGAATGGAAGTCAGAGTAATATGATCGAAATTTTAAAAGGAAGCGCCGTGTTCTCGCTAATGATGAGCATCCTTGGATGCTTTGAGACAGCGTGGCAGAACAGCCGTCTGAAACGCTGCGTTGACGCAGTTGCAAGATGCTGGAGAGCAAGCTTTACGGGGCACGTTTTCAAAAATTACATCGAAAAAGAGCCGTTCTATCTGAACAGTGTGACGTACCGCATTATAAAGGCTGTATTCGGTTTCTTTGACAGGATATTTGGATGGCTCCATAATGCATTCTCATGGCTTGGACACGTGTGCGCATTTGTATCGCGCACATGGAGAGGCTCCGCGATATACAGAGCGTTTACGGCAGACAGAATTATAGGAAACAGTCTTTGCGGAAGTATGATATGCCGTTTTGCTTCGTGGCTCGTGAACAGAAAATATGACCTGCTTGTATTTGTACTTGCTGCATACGGTATAGTAGATGTCATATGCAGAAAGCTGAACGCTACGCTCGGAAGCATCTGGGATGAATCGTTTCTGATACTGCTCGTGCTCATGTGCCTTTGCAAATGGATCGCTGACAGAAAGGACTACAGGCTCAAGACATCGCCTGTGGACATGCCGCTCATAATGTTTATCGGCGTAATGATATTCTGCCTGGTGTTCAACTCACATGATATGTCGGTATCAATAGAGGGATTCAGAGCTATAGTTCAGTATATGCTCTGGTATTTTGTGGTAATACAGCTCATAAAGGGCGAGGACAGCGCAAGAGCGATAACAGCGTTTTTTGTTGTAACTGTAGCAGCGCTTGCTGTTTACGGCGTTTATCAGTACGCTATAGGAGTTGAAATGCCTGCAGGGTGGACTGATCATAATGAAGGCTCGCTCAGAACGAGAGTATTTGCGATATTTACGAGCCCTAACGTATTCGGCTCGCTCCTGACGCTAACTGCGCCTATGTCAGTATCTATGATGCTCATAAGCAAGTCACGCTGGGTGAAGTACGCGTTTGGAGCGATGACGCTCTTTATAGCTGCAAGCCTTGCATTCACGTTCTCAAGAGGTGCGTGGGTCGGCTTTATAGTAGCAGTAGGCGTTTACGTACTTGTAAAGGACAAGAGGCTCATAATACCGTGCGCAGTAGGAGCATTACTAATAGCAGTGCTCGTCCCGAGCATAAGCGGAAGAATAGGCTACATGCTCAGTCCTGAATATATAGAATCATCGCTTCGCGGAGGCCGTCTTGTAAGATGGATAACAGGATTGAAGATATTATCAGATTATCCTGTATTTGGAATAGGTCTGGGCGAATTCGGCGGAGCCGTTGCTATGAACAATAATATAAAAGTTATTGTTGATAATCAGGTAACGGAAGCGTTCTATATGGACAACTACATGCTAAAGACAGCTGTAGAGTCGGGCATCGTAGGTCTCGCGTCATTCCTTGCGCTTATGTATTCCGTATTCATAAACGGACTCAGGACTGTAAGGACGGCGGCCACAGATGTATCAAAAGAGCTTGCAACAGGCATACTCGCAGGTCTGTGCGGCGTTATAGTCCACAACTGCGTTGAAAACATATTTGAGGTGCCTATGATGACGAGCCTTTTCTGGACGTTTACGGCAGTTCTTATGAGCATATGGCTCTACGGACGCAAAAATAAAAGTGAAGCAGGCAGCGCTGTAGCGTGAGCCGATACGGTATAATAATGACAGTTTCATATTTTCAGGGGTGATGAAAATGGTGAATATTCTCATAGCAGGATATCACGGCTTCGGCAACTGCGGCGACGAGGCCATCCTCAGAGCCATGGTGACGAGCTTCAGAAGGATGGCTGATGATATCCGTATAATTGCATTGAGCAAAGATCCTGATTTTACAGAAAAAGAATATAATATAGAAGCTGTTCAGAGATTTAACATGAAAGAGGTCCTGTCCGCGGTAAAGAAATGCGATATTCTTGTGCTGGGAGGCGGTACGCTTCTTCAGGACGGAACGAGTACCCGTTCACTTGTTTATTATCTGAGCATAATAAGAGCAGCGGAGATATTCGGCAAGAGAGTAATGCTGTACGCAAACGGCATAGGACCTGTTGACGGAAAAATAAACAGATGGCTTATGCGTTCGGTACTGAAAAAAGCGGACTGCATAACACTTCGTGAAAAGCTTTCATGCAACGACCTCAATAACATAGGCGTAAAGAACGCAAATACCTTAGTGACTGCAGATCCTGCATTCCGGCTCGAGGGCGCAGACCCGGAAGCTGCGGAGCAGCTGCTTCGTAAGGCAGGCGTTCCTGAACGCGGAGCAAAGCGTATAGGCATATCAGTCAGAGCATGGAGTAAAGCGCGCTACGGTGACGACTACTGCGGAAAAATAGCTGAGGCGTGTGATATAATGAGCGAAAGAGGATATGAGATAATCTTCATCCCGATGCAGTATCCGAGCGACATATCGGTGTCGGATAAGATAGCAGGAATGATGAAGCGAAAGGCTCATGTGATCAGAGCAAAGTATACTCCGGAAGAAATACTCGGCATAATAGGCTGTTGTGACGCAATGCTCAGCATGCGTCTGCACGCCCTTATATTTGCGGCAGTCATGAATATTCCTATGGCAGGTATAATATACGACCCTAAGATAGAATATTATCTGAAGGAACTCGACATGCCTGCGTGCGGCGATGTCCGCAGCGACATGATAGACAGTAGTCGTATAGTTTCGGTGCTCGATGATATTTTCAGCAATGACATCAGCTTCAGGGAAAGGCTGGCGTCAAGAGCTGCGGTAATGACCGATAAAGCCGAGGAAAATAACAGGCTGCTCACAGCTCAGCTCGATATTATAAGAAAGAAAAAGGAGAAAAGGGAAAGATGAAAAAATTTTTAGGATGCCTTCTTGGCGTAGTTATTTCAGTTACTGCTATCGTTGGAACTGTATATGCTGCCGACGCCGGTTCATCAAGCGACCCGCTCGTTTCAAAGAGCTATGTAGATGACCAGATACAGGCTGTATTAGAGAAGATAAATTCTTCAAACTCAGGAAATACAGGCTCTGCAGGAGATACATTTACCCCTGTAGAGGTAAAGACAGGCGGGACTATAATAGGCGGCGAAGGTACAGAAATGATACTCAGAGCCGGAAATGCTCAGGTCGTACTGAACGGCAACGATACGATAACAGATGCGACTACAGGTCAGGCGCTGACAGAGGGCAAGGCGCTGACGCTCAACCACCTCACTATAATTCCGAGAGGGGACGGAAGAGGTTACAAGGTAACTCACAACGCATGGTTCCTCGTAAAGGGCTCATACACAATAAAGTAATTGATAAATGTAATTAATGCGTGCTAAAATAAATACAAAGCTATGGGTGCGCCGGGCGCACGAGATGAGTGTATTAATAAAGGAAATATCTTAAACGATATTTCCTTTATATTTTCACAATTATTTACATTTACATTACGACAAATGGCAACATTCATGATATGTTAAAAGAGAAAAGGAGGTGGCGCTATGACAGACGAAAAAGACAAGGAAGTCGAAACTCTGGATACAAGAGACTTTGACGCCGAAATTGAAGAAATAATAGAACTTATCGAAGAAAAAAAATACAGTCGTCTGCGAAGTATACTCCTTGAGAACAACGCGGTCGATATTGCGGAGATGATCGAAAACGTAAACGACCGTCTCGGCCTTGACAAGGCAATACTTACATTCAGGATGCTGCCGAAGGACGTGTCTGTAGAGGTATTCGCATATCTGCCTGAGGAAGACCAGGTAGAGGTCATAAACGGCATAACTCAGCGAGAAATAGACCACATCATAGAGGAGCTGGCTTTCGATGATATGATCGACCTCCTTGAGGAGCTGCCTGCGAATCTCGTAGATAAGATACTTCTCAATACAACAAAGGAAGAACGCAAGCTGATAAACACGTTCCTGAACTACCCGGAAAACAGCGCCGGAAGCCTGATGAC
>CAVGAH010000037.1:0-13516 GCA_963627215.1 bacterium
GCGCCGCGGATAACAGTACCAAGGCAGATAACTGCGTCGTACTTGCCTGACTCTGCCATCTTCTTTGCAGCCATAGGGAGCTCAAAAGCGCCCGGTACCCATGCGAGAGTGATGTCTTCTTCTTTTACGTTGTGACGGAGAAGACCGTCGAGAGCGCCGCCGATGAGCTTTGAAACGATGAATTCGTTGAAACGTGAAGCAACGATGCCTACCTTGATGCCTTCTGCAACTAACTTACCTTCTAAAACATTGATGTTCTTATCCATTTTTGTATCCTCCGTTTTATTTTTACGCTTTTTGTGGGGCCGCCGGGCGGCCGCAAGGTTTAAAATATTATTTATTCGTTTATCTAATTACTTGTTTATTCAATATTAAGTTTGATATATCAGATCAATAAGTCTTTAATATGTGACCCATTTTTTCTTTCTTCGTCTGCATATAGAACTCGCACGCGTCCTTGTGCTTCGTTTCGATCGGAACGCGCTCTACTATCTCGAGACCGAACTTTTCGAGTCCGTCGCGCTTTTCCGGATTGTTCGTCAGCAGTCTGAGCTTGCGAGCGCCCAGGTCGACGAGCATTTCCGCGCCTACAGTATAGTCACGCGCGTCAGCAGGAAAGCCGAGAGCCAGATTTGCTTCTACGGTATCCATTCCCTGGTCCTGAAGCGCGTAGGCCTTGAGCTTATTTATCAGGCCGATGCCGCGACCCTCCTGGCGCAGATATACCATTATGCCGCGTCCTTCTGCAGCTATAGCACGCATAGCAGCCTCAAACTGGTCACCGCAGTCGCACTTTGCCGAGCCGAAAGCGTCACCGGTCAGGCACTCCGAATGAACTCTCACGAGTACCGGCTCGCCGCTCGCCACATCGCCCATCGTCAGAGCTACGTGGTGCTCACCGTTTATCCTGTTCACAAATCCGTGTATCAGAAAATTTCCATATTTTGTCGGAAGCTTAGCCGTAACTACGCGCTCCATGACAGGGCCGCCGTCAGCCGGTCTTTCCGTTGATTCTCCGTTTTCTACCGCAGCCTGGTGTTCCATCGCAACACCGGCCTTGCATAATTCACTTGTCATAAGCAATTCTCCTTCCCGCTGTCATCGCGACAGCCGGTAATATATTTCAAACAGCGCTGCTTTACATGCCGGCAGTATATTCCATTATCTGCCATCAGTAATATATCAGCAGTTATGAGCCTCTCTGTATTCCTTAAGAGCTTTTATAGTTATGAACTTCAGATTATGAAGCTGTGCGAACTCTATGAGCTCCTTTGTACGCATCATTTCGCCGTCCTCGCGCATTATCTCGCAGCAGATGCCGACTTCTTTAAGGCCTGCTATCCTCATGAGATCGACAGTACCCTCTGTGTGGCCGCCTCTCTCGAAAACGCCGCCTGCCTTAGCCTCGAGCGGGAACATGTGGCCCGGTCTTCTGAAATCCTCAGGCTTTGCGTCATCCTCAGTGCATTTTATTGCTGTATAAGAACGCTCAGTAGCAGAGATTCCTGTAGTCGTATCAACGTGGTCTATAGAGTGAGTAAACGCAGTAGCATGGTTGTCAGTGTTGTTTTCTACCATCTGCGGGAGTCCGAGCTTTTCACACATCGCGCTGCTCATAGGCATGCAGATAAGACCCTTTGCATAAGTCGCCATGAAGTTCATGTTGTACTTTGTAGCAAACTCTGCCGCGCAGATGCAGTCACCTTCGTTTTCTCTGTCAGGATCGTCAGTCATAACGATTATCTTTCCGTCGCGCAGATCCTGTATAGCTTCTTCTATAGTACTGAATTCAAACATTTTAAAATTCCTCCAATAATATTTTCACAAATTAACCGTAATGCCAATAATCAAATCAATGCAATACATCCCGCATCCCGCGACGCCTCGCGGCGTCCCACAGGCCTGCCGGCAGCTCCGATATTGCTACAGAACTCAAACTTATCTATATAAATCCGTTCTCAGCGAGCATGTCATAGCTCAGACTGCTTTTTTTATTTTTAGCCGCATCCGGCGCCAGCTTCTGCGCGTAGGCGGAGCCTTCGCCGAATGTAAGCATTCGTTCAACGTATTTTCCTATTACATCATTTTCCAAATTTACCACATCACCCGGCTTTTTAGTCAGGAGCGTAGTTTCCGAACCCGTGTGCGGTATGACCGACACCTTGAAGTAATCATCTCCGAGCTCTGCGACCGTCAGGCTTATACCGTCTATCGTTATCGATCCCTTTTCTATGATGTACTTCAGCAGCTTGTCGTCTGTTATCACCTTTACCCATACAGCGTTCTCCTCGCGGACCATGGATGATATCGTGCCTGTTCCGTCTATGTGACCCGAAACGATATGCCCTCCGAAGCGTCCTTCAGCAGACATGGCACGCTCAAGATTTACCCGGCTTCCCGGTCTGAACGTTCCGAGATTCGTCCTCCTGAGCGTTTCCGCCATCACATCCGCCTCAAATGTATCACCGTCGATCGTCGTCGCCGTCAGGCATACGCCGTTAACTGCTATACTGTCGCCCAGATGAATGTCATCAAATATCTTAGAGCCCTTCACCTTAAGCCTGGAGGATACCTGTCCGCGCTTTACCGAAACGATCTGTCCGACCTCTTCAATTATTCCTGTAAACATCAGACCTCCTCCCGTCCGTCACCGGACCCGTTAACAAACCTGTACTCAAGCAGCAGGTCATCACCGAGCTCCGTTATCTTCGACCTGCTGAGATTCACACAGTCAGCCATCTTTGCTATTCCCTGTCCGCCTATCGGCGATTTAGCACCAGCGCCGCCTACCAGCTTCGGAGCTATATACACCTGCAGCTTGTTCGGCACGCCGTCCTCGAGCGCCGAGAAATTCAGCTCCGCGCCGCCCTCAAGCAGCACGCTGTCAAGTCCGAGCTTCCCGAGCTTTTCTATTATGAGCGGCAGGCTCGCGTGACCTTCTCTGTCAGCCATCACCTCTATGACATCAACGCCCGCCTTTTCAAGCGCTGCCTTCTTTTCAGCATATCCGGGAGCTTCAGCAGCCGCGCCGCCGGCGCACGCCACGATAGTCCTTATATCGCCCGCAGTCTTTACAAGCTTGCAGTCAAGCGGTATCCGCAGCCTGCTGTCGCACACTACCCTCACAGGGTCTGCCGGCTTGTCAAACGGCGTTCCGTCACGCTTCAGATCAGGCTCGTCCAGTCTGCAGTTCAGCATCGGGTCGTCAGCAAGCACAGTTCCTATACCGACCATTATAGCCGCTACACGCTTACGCGTCATATGAGTATGACGCCTTGCAGCCTCGCCCGTCACCCAGCGCGAGTCACCGGTGTATGCAGCTATCTTTCCGTCAGCCGTCATTGCGTATTTCATTATCACGAACGGCAGTCCCGTAGTTATATAATGGAAAAATATATCATTTATCTTAAGGCATTCCTTATTCAGCACCGGACCGTCCACCTCGATACCTGCTTTTTCAAGTATCTCAAGTCCCTTACCCGCGACCTTCGGATTCGGGTCTAACGCCCCGTATACTACCCTCGCAAAGCCGTTTTCTATAATAGCCTCCGTACAAGGCGGCGTCTTTCCGTAGTGACAGCAAGGCTCAAGAGTGACATATATCGTCGCTCCCTTAGGGTCGTTGCCTCGCTCCAGGCAATCCTTGACAGCGTTCCTCTCTGCATGCAGTCCGCCGCAGTATTCGTGCCAGCCCGTTCCTATTACCTCGCCGTCACGCACTATGACCGCTCCGACAAGAGGATTCGGACTCGTATGCCCCGCGCCGTTCGCCGCAAGCTCGAGCGCCAGCTTCATGTATTTTTCATCATCCTTTAAAGCCATCAGCTTCACCTCCCGCTAAAATTAAAAGGTATTTTCTGTAAATTATCATGACTCTTAAGAATCTAAAAAAGCCCCGGCACTAAAACCGGGGCATCTCAAAATCAGCTTAAACGTGAACCGAATCGTCAAAAGACGTCGGTTCCTGCTCTTCTTTCATCCAGACTGTAACTGTCGGTTCCGGAATCCAACCGGATCATACGCTCGCGCGCTCGCGGACTTTACCGCCGATCGGGAATCTCACCCTGCCCCGAAGATCAACATATTCAATTTCCACTACTATGTTAGCACTACATACTTTCTGTGTCAATAACTAAGCATAGCTTTAAAAATGCATTTTATTACATTTTCACTCTGAGCGCCTTGTCAGTAACTCTGGCAACTATAGCCGCCACCTGAGCGCGGTTTATAGTTGAATCAGGCTCGAAATTGCCGTGTGAATCGCCCGTAATTATACCTGCGCGGCAAAGCCTGTATATAGCTCGTCCCTCAGTTCCTGTCTCATATATATCACCGAACTGATTGCTCTTTATGGAATTTATCTCAGCACACTCGCTGTCGCTTATAGCCGCGCTTATTATCTCAGCAAACTGAGCGCGCGTAACAGGGGCATCGAGAGCTGCTGCGTCAGACGCAGCCACCTGAGCTGAAATTATATTATTCTTTTCAGCGTATCTCATATACGGGTCTATCCACTTGTCGCCGCTTCCGACTGCAAATGCTTCATTATCTCCCGCATATCTGCTGTATATCCTCGAAGCGATAGTCACAGACTGCGCAAGCGTCATATTTCCATCGATATCAAACGTACCGGCCTTTACACCGGAAAGTCCTGACATTAAGCCGGTCTCATAAACACTCTCTACGTAAGGCGCGTACCACTCTGTCATATCTACATCAGAAAAGTTTGCTGTCGAATAACTGCGTACCTTCATAAATACATTACCTGTCGCAGTCTGAGCATCATCGTCCTTCAGCGCGTCATTGCCGCTCGGTGTCTTATTTTTATCATCATCTATGAGCACATCCGAACCGGAAGGATTCGAATCAGACGGCTTCAAATTATCGGACTTGTCCGTATTCGCTGAATCGTCTGCGCCGCCGTTATCATCATCAAAGAAATCTTCGTTTTTGCTTTCATTTACATCAGATGAGCCATTGCTGTCATTGTCATCCTCTGCAGGAATATTTTTCATAGTATAAGAGGTTATGACCCATACGCAGTCGATGTTTCTGATTATATCTTCTTGTGTTGCTCCGGCTGACGCCTTTTTAAGCCATGAATCACCAAGCTCCATTTCCTGGTCTGAAAGTCCCGGATCAGCACAGTAGAAAACGTCTTCATTTTCATCATAGCGAGTCAGCAGAACGGCGTGCGGTACACCTCGGTCATATATCTCAACGCCCTCAGGATGCTCATCAAGCAGCTCGAGCAGCGCGCTGCGGTTATCTCCGCCTGACAGGTCTATTCTTTTTACTGTCATTCCATAATATGTAAAAGACTGTCTGATGCCTACATCCTCTACCCAACCATCCTTCCTTACAGAAGACTGCGTTATATTATTCCATGTCGGATTGCCCTCATTGAGAGACTTCTGTCTGAGCATCATGGTTGCAGACGCCAGCGTGCATTTTCCGCTCGATATCTGTTTTACATAAACTCCGTCAGGATTTCCGTGCGACTCCGCAAAAGACACGACAGCTCCCGCCGACACGCACGACGCCGCAAGAGCGCCCGCGAGCAGCAGCGATGTTACTTTTCTCATTATCATAATAAATACCTTGTCCTGTTTCTGTTACTTTTTCGTTTCTGTTTTCAGTTAGCCGGTAAACCTTAGAATACATACCATCTTCCTATGTTAAGCTAAATAAGACATCATGTCAATAATTCACGAAAATCAGTAATATTCCGGTAATATAAATGGAATAAAACCGTAAAAATTTCATACAGACGCGCGCCCGGCGCGCCAGCTTCTCGCGCGTGCAGGCGCGGAAATGCCGCGGCGCCCCATATCCTCACAGGCGCCGCCGCAAGCCTCACGGCAGCCCGCCCCGGATCACGCCTATGCCATAGCCACAAAAAGCTCAAGCGCGATCCGCGGCTCCGTAAGCCCAGACTTTATATTCCTGTCCACTTCATATGCCTTCATAAGTATATGGCGCAGTCTTGAAGCAGTGTAGCGCTGCGCCAGCGGCAGCGATTTTTTTATCCTGAATTCATGGATCCCTGTGCGCTCATGCATAGCAGATGTAGCCAGTCCATCGGCGCGCATCTCATTTACGAGCAGCACAGTTTCAAACTGTGAGCATATCAGTCCGAGCAGCTTAAATTCACTTTCACCGTATGAAAGCAGCGTCGCCAGGAGCGCCAGCGCTTCACCCTTCCTGCCCGCTGCAAGCGCCTCAGAAAACGCAAAAACATCGCGCGCTTCGTTTCCGGCGATAGTTTCTTCTACGTCCTGAGCTGTTATGCGGTCGCCGCTGTGCGCGACTACCTTTGAAATATCATTTATTAAATTATCTATCGTATAATCGGAATCCTTATCGTAATATCCCGATACCTCAGCCATCATACCCGGCACGTCTATATCAAATTCCTTGCCGCTCGACCGCAGATGCTTAGTTATAAACGCCTTGAGCTGCGGCATGTCCAGCCTGTCAAACTCATAATCTGCGCCGTATTTCTGTATGGTCTTGAAAAGCTTTCTCCTTTTGTCCGGCGCACGGCTTATAAGTATAAGCTCAGTCGTATCAGGAAAATCGCTGAAATATTCGTTAAGCTCGTCTGCGTTTTCTGTGCCTGTGTCAAAATCATCTACCACGACTACGCGCTTTTCAGACATCATCGGCATAGTTTCGCACGCTGTTCGTATATCAGCCGCCGTACATACCGTGCCGTCCAGCTTCATAAAATCAAACATTTCGACTGCAGGGTTTATATAGCGTTCCTTTACATTATCGGCAGACCATCTTATCAGATAATCCTCCGGGCCGTAAAAAATCATTATATTTTTAAGAGAATCATTTTTCAGATCCGCCTGTATCCGCCTGAAAGCATGCTCTGCAGGCGCTTTCTTCTTATATGCCATAAAATTTCTTTCCTTTGTCTCTGCTTCTTTTTTAAATCATACGCACCATATCAAAATAAGTCAACCGTTATCATTTCATAGTCCGCACCATCATCCTGCGCCCTATCCGTATCATCACTGCACCGTCTCGGTCGTTCCTGAACATCAGGCTGCCCTGTTCTTCTATGCGTGACAGCGCTTCCGGGGTCGGATGGCCGTAAAGGTTTCTGCCGACCTGTATGACGCTTATCGACGGCGCCACTGCTCTCAGAAAGTCAGCGCTGCTTGAATATTTGCTGCCGTGGTGCGCTATTTTCAGAATATCTGCGTGCAGCGCGTTGCTGCTGACGACTATACTGTCAGAGGCCGCATCGGTACCCGTTTTATTTCCATAAATATCCACAAGCTTTTGTTCGTATTCCGAATCGATATCGCCCGTAAAAAGCACGCTCCTGTCCTTGTATTCTGCCTTTACTATCAGACTGAGCTTATTCTCGTCCTCATTATCCTCAAGCAATCTCACATATTCCTCGCGGCTGCCCGCAGCCGGTGCGAGCACGTGCAGTGTTATTCCTCCGCCCGCATCTACGATATCGCCTGCCTTTAAGAACAACATATTTTCAGGCTTCACACCGGTTTGCTCTGATATGTCCTGCGCCTGCGACTCATAGACCGCCGAAAGCGCCAGGCGCTTTATCCTGACTGCATCCTTAAGCGTCAGCAGACCGCCGTAATGGTCTGTATGCAGGTGACTTATGACCGCAAGGTCTATATTCCCTACGCCGTTAGCCAGGAAATACGGCATAAGTGTTTCCATTCCTACATCCTTTTTCTCGCTGCCGCCGCTGTCAAACATTATATCAACGCCGCGCCCGCCTTTCAGGTGCGCGCAGTCGCCCTGCCCGACGTCGACAAATACTATATCAGACATCAGATAATCGGCGTCAGCCGCAAAACCGCATCCCGCTGCGAGCGCCGCAGCGGCAAGCATCGGCATTACTACAGCTTTTTTGCCATAATCTCTGATTCCCTTCACGCAGGCCTGTCCTGCTTCAGAACAAAAGAAAAACAACATTATATAATACATGATAAAAGCCCATGACGGCGGTGACGCTGCATACCTGTATGATAGCGGAGTTCCCGCAAGCGTGTCATTGAGCATTAAAAGCATTTTTACGAGCATCTCTTCCATGTTTCCGAGAAATACAAATGCCGCACCGCCGATATACGCCAGCGGTATAAGTATTACTCCAATCGGAACTATAAAGCCTGCAAGCGCTATCGCAGGTATATTCAGGAAAAGACCTCCGAGTGATATATAATGGAAGTTTTTTACTGTGAGCGGCAGCATTCCAAGCTGCAGCGCGAGCATTCCGACAAACGGCTCTGCTGCTGTTTTTATCAAGGCGCCCTTTTTATCCCCTGCCGACTTTACCGCCCCGCGCATTATCTGTTCTGTCCGCTTCAAAACTATACTGAGCGTAAGCACAGCAGCAAACGAAAGCTGAAAGCCTGACGAAAAAATATTTGCCGGCTGCCATATAAGCAGCACGAGCGCGCAGAACGCTATGCATGTCAGAAAATCGTACCGCCGGTGCGTCACCTTCCCAATTATATGCACTATTATCATAAAAACGGCGCGTATGACCGATGCCGAAAAACCGGCAAGCGCCGCATATACTGCGAGCACCGCCATTACGGGCAGATTTCCTCGCACTGTAGTCGGCTTACGCATCAGTATATTAAACAGTCCGTAAACGAATCCGACGTGCAGACCGGATGCCGCAAGCAGATGAGCGAGCCCGTTCTGCTGAAATGAAGTTTTCAGTTCTTCATCAATAAATGAATCATCGCCGAAAAGTATTCCTAGGAGCATCTGTGCGCATCTATCGTCTATTTGCGATAATATCCTCTGCTCATAATCATACTTGAATACAGCAATAATATTCAGGATATAGTAAAAGCCCTTCGGTCTCAGCTCCGATGGCTTGACCTGCCCCACATCCGTTCGCAGCGTCGCGCGTATATCCTTCGAGAGCAGATAAAGGCTGTAGTCAAAAGCTCCCGGGTTCGCTGCACCGTCAGGCCTGCTGACAGTTCCGCTCACAGACGCCGTCCGCCCTGTAAGCGCCGCCGCGTCTCGACCGTCTATATCGCTCACATAGACCATCAGCTTTTCTTTTTTCTGAAGCTCTGTCTTACTTCCATCTTCATCTGAAACAGCCTGCTGCGCCTCAAATATAAAAGAGCATTTTCCTTCAGCGCCGATATTTACAGACTTTATACGCCCATTCAGTGTTATCTCGCTGCTATATACATCGTTAAACTGCGATACGCGATGCTCGCATGAATACCCCGCCGCAGCACCTAACGCCGCAAAAATTACACATGTAAGCGCTAATTTCACAGCTGCGCTCCGTACAGCTGCAGCATTGCAGCGTATGCTTTCTGCCTCATCCTGCTCAGCCGGAACGGCTGCTCCGTTTTGAAATTCATTCGTACAGCTTTCATCCATTTTCGCGTTTAAATTTCCATTAATACTTTTTTCTTCTATTTTATTACAGTATAAGATAAAAATAAAAAGCAGGCACAGCAAAAACACAGCAGTAAGCGCCAGCGCAGCCACTTCAAGCCGCCCCGACGCCAAATGCTGTAAAGCAATGCCTGCCCCAAATGAAGCTGCCGCAGCAGCCAAAGGTCTTCTTATCATATGCGCGTTTCACATGCGCACCCGTTCTTCAGTTTTGCAGCGTTATCTGCGCCGCTTGCCTGCTGTCTACGCTTTTTTGTAAAGGTAAAGCCCGCGTCCTACCTTCTTTACTCCGTCCATTTTCTGTATGATCCTGTCAACGTAAAGGTCGATGTCCGTGTAATTCATATTGAAGCCCCTGCGCTTCAGGTACTTAAGTATAGTGATAAGGCGTATCGGATAATCGCACGGATTCTTGAAATACGGATGCTTGCATATCGCTGCCGCAAACTTTTCCTCGTCGGGCAGTACCGGATCGGTGTTGTCGAATTCTTTTATCTTGTCGTTCAGGTTCTTTATTATAAAATCCAGACTGTCCGTATTTTTGCCGTACTCTCTGAAAAGATTTTTCATTTCCTTGTAGAAATTAAGCTCTTCCCTTACGTTTTCTGCGTTTACCTCTACCCTCACTACAGCCTCGTCAGGGTATTCCTCCATTGATATATCGGCTTCGTCCCCCGATACATCCGGTGCTGATGCGTTTAACCTTTCTTTTTCTGTGACCGGAGCCTTTCCGGGTATATGGGTGTCGTCCATGTTTCCTCCTGTTTTAAGATTTTATTACATTTTACATATTTTGTCACTATATTTTTACGCCCGCAGGCAATATTCCTTTTATTATATTTATCGCGCCCTGCCGTGTCAACTTCGTATAAAAAAACACAGGTAATGTAATTGTAATATGCAGAAAAATAAACGAATATGCCCAACAGCGGTGATTCATGGTATAATTAGGAGCATCGGTCATTTTGCGCCTTCGGGCGCCGGAAATCGGTACTATCGCTTACCGCTTTTACTCGACCGGTATCAAAGGGTGATTTTATGACAGACAGATCAGACAACGACAAGGAAAAAATCAGCCGCGACACCTTCAGCGGCGTCAACCGCAGCTGGGATGAGCTCCTTGCTGAGATAAAAACGGCTGACGACATAGAGATACACAGCTTTGAGGATCTCGGACTCGATGATGACGGCATTGATTTTTCATCTATTCCTGACGCTGACGGACCACATGACTCATATACGGAGGCGCCTGCGGAAGAAACAACGGGGGATAACGACAGTATGGCAGAAAACACAGAAAAAAGACCCGCTAAGCCAAAGCGGAAGAAGAAAAAGAAAAAAGGCGTCAGACGCGTATTCGGCCTTTTATTCAAGCTTTTCCTGCTGCTCATAGTATTATGCGCAGCATATGTAGGATACGTTATACTTACTACACCTGAGATTGACACTTCAAATATCTACGAAAACATTTCGCAGAGCTCTATCATATACGACGACCAGGGCGAAGTTCTTGAATCAGTCGCTACATCTCAGAACAGAACTAATGTCGAATACAGTGAAATGCCTGCAGATCTTATCAACGCATTCGTTTCTGTTGAGGATAAGACATTCTTCACTCACAAGGGCTTTAACGTAATACGTATATTCGGTGCCATAAAGGACAGCGTACTCAGGCACAAGGATATCGGCGGTACAAGTACGATAACACAGCAGCTCGCCAGAAATATATATCTGACGCAGGAGCGCTCCATGACGCGTAAGATACGCGAAGCGTATTATACGATAATACTCGAAAAGCACCTTTCAAAGGAACAGATAATAGAAGCGTATCTGAATACGATAAATCTCGGATTCGGCGCCTACGGCGTTCAGACTGCCGCGCAGTCGTATTTCGGATGCGATGTACAGGATCTTACGATAGCAGAATGCGCTGTGCTCGCTTCGCTGCCTAAGAGCCCTGCAAACTACGCTCCGCTTAAGAGATACGAATCAGACAAGGTAGAGGCCGATAACCCTAATATCCTCCTTGAGGACGGTGGATACGTTGTCGTTTACGATGACAACTACAAGAGCCGTCAGCAGCTCGTACTTAAATTCATGAATGAGCAGGGATATATCACTGACGCTGAGTATCAGGCAGCTCTTGAAGAAGATATAAGGTCTGAGCTCAAGCCTTCAGCAATGACTTCTTCTAAGGTATCATCATACTTCGGTGATTACTGCGTAAGTGAAGTTATCGATGACCTCGTAAACGAGCTCAACATGGATGAGGAATCAGCAAAGAACCTCGTATATTCACAGGGAGTACGCATCTACAGTACACTTAACGTAGACATGCAGAAATCAGCTGAGGAGGAATTCTCCAAGATTTCAAACTTCCCGAGCGTTACAGGACTTAAAAAGCAGAAGGGTACAGGCAATATCCTGAGTGATTCAGGAAATGTGATCCTTTACTCAAAGTCGACTTACTTCAACGATGACGGTACATTTACACTTTCATCCGATGAATTTAAGCGCGATTCAAACGGAAACCTCGTAATACTCGCAGGTCACAGACTGAATATTTACTCGGTAACAGCCTCAAGCGGTGAAAAGGTACCTCAGATAGAATTCAAAAACCTCTACACAGTAAAGGACGGAATATTCTACAGCATAAACGGCGGATACTGGGCAGGCATAGACGAACAGTATCTTTCAAAGGACAGCGACGGCAATGCCGTTATAAGCGCTGAATTCCTTAACAGCAACCCTGATTACTTCATAATGGGCGACAGCACTGTTTCCATAGGACCTGCACACTACACGCTCCACCAGGAGACTATCCAGCCGCAGAGCGCTATGGTCGTTACAGACTACACTAACGGTCAGATAAAGGTAATGGTCGGCGGACGCAGCCTTTCAGGCAGACTGCTCTACAACAGAGCTACAAAGACACGTCAGCCGGGTTCTTCTATCAAGCCTCTCGCTGTATACGGGCCTGCCATCCAGTCAGGCATGGATGAGGGTACAGGCTGGACCGCAGGAAGCACTATCGAGGATGCCGAAAACATCGAAAACGGCAAGGTATGGCCTAAGAACTCTTACTCAGGCTACAAGGGCTGGGTAACGCTCAGAACATGCGTAGAGCAGTCTATAAATGTCTGCTCTGTAAAGCTGCTCAAGAGCATCGGCATAAACTATGCTGAACAGTTCCTCGAAAAGAACGGTATTACTTCTGTGGTAAAATCAGGAAATGTAAACGATATGAACCTCGCGGCACTCGCACTCGGCGGTATGACAAAGGGTATATCTCCTATACAGATGGCGAGCGCTTACGGTACATTCCCTAACGGCGGTGTTTACACTGAGCCTTGCTCATACACAAAGGTAACAGACTCAAAGGGCAATATAATACTTGAAAAGACTCCTGAAACTACTCAGGTATTTGACGAAGGCGTTGCCTTCATCATGACAGATATCCTGCAGACTACAGTTACTCACGGTATCGCAGGAAGAGCCGCTATAGGCACTCAGCCTGTAGGCGGTAAGACAGGTACTACTACAGACAACATGGATGCATGGTTCTGCGGCTTCACGCCTCAGTTCTCTGCAGCTCTCTGGATAGGTAATGACGTAAATATCGAGCTTTCAAAGGGCTCAAGCGCTGCTGCTGCTCTCTGGAGCAAGGTCATGAAGCGCGTATGCTCAGGCTATTCATACGGCTCATTCAGGTCAAGACCTTCCAATGTATATGTAGGTTCTGACGGAGAGTACTATATCAACGGCACGACAAGAACGGGTCCTGCTGTAGGATCAAGCGAGGGAGACGGAGAACACGAGATACTCATTGATGAAAACGGACAGTCTTACTACCTCGATGCAGACGGCAACAAGGTATACGTAGACGAAAACGGCAACCCTCTCGAAAACCCTGACGGAAACGGAGACGGAACAACTGAGCCGACAGATTCTGACGGCAGTCAGACTACTCCATCACAGCCGAGCGGCGGTGATACTAACACCGGCGGCAGCTCAGGCGGTAATACCGATGGAGGTACACACACAGGCGGAGGAACTTCCTCGGAGCCTTCGCACAGCGATGGTCAGACTACTCCTT
>CAVGAH010000037.1:13526-18551 GCA_963627215.1 bacterium
CTACTCCTTCGCAGCCAAGCGGCGGTGGTGGCGGGCTCGTAAACGACCCGGCTTAGCCGCAGGCAGCCATAATTTAGCCATCCTTTTTTCTTCAATCCATTTTGAAAAAAGCTTATTTAAAATAACCCGATAATGATGCGATTGCACATTATCGGGTTATTTTTACACACAAATTTATTTGATTCAAACATTTTTTACTTTATGTTTATTAACTTTTTATTTATTGCATTATTACAGCAACGGAGCAAACACACGCAGAACGCTTGCAAACATCCAGAACAGGAAGCTCCGTGTTCCTGTCGTCTCAAGCGTGACCTGCCTGCACTTCTCCATAGTATTGTTTATATCAAACTCTGCCTGCTGCACTGCTTCATTTTTATAGACTATGCTGCCACATTCGTAATGCAGATAAAGGCTCCTGTAATCCATATTCACAGTTCCCATTACCGCTATCTCATCGTCAGCCACCATCAGCTTTGAATGAACGAATCCCGGCGTGTATTCATATATTTTTATGCCGGCCTTCAGCAGCTCATGGTAATAAGATTTTGTCAGTATATTTATTACTTTTTTGTCAGGTATGCCCGGAACTATTATCGAAACATCCAAACCGCTGCGTGAAGCGTGCTTTATTGCGTGCAGCAGCTCATTATCCGGTATAAAATACGGAGTCATTACAGCTATGTGCCTTACAGAGTTGTTTATAACATCCATGTATGCGTTTTCAGCGACGTTGCTTATCTGATGCGGCCCGTCGCCGTACGGTATTACATATCCGTCCCTTTCCGGATCAGGGATCCTGTCGCTGTCTATATCCAGATAGCGGCTGAAGTTTTCCTTACCGCCGTGAATATTATTAGCCTGCCACATCTGAAGGAACATCATCGTATAGCTGCGCACAGCGTCGCCTTTCATCATGAACGCGTTGTCCTTCCAGTGACCGAAGCGTTCCGTTTCATTTATATATTCGTCGGCAAGATTGTACCCGCCGCTGAACGCTGTTTTCCCGTCTATTACCGTTATCTTTCTGTGATCTCGATTGTTGTAGTATGTGGACAGGAACGGTCTTACTGTAGCGAATGACATAGCGCTTATCCCAAGGCTCTCAAGTATCTTCACATATTTTCTCGGAAGAGTTCCTATGCTTCCCATGTCATCATACATAAACCTTACTTCTACGCCCTCAGCGGCCTTCCTGGAAAGTATTTCAAGTATCGTATCCCAGAACACGCCCTCTTCAACAATGAAATACTCCATAAATATAAACGATTCAGCCTTTTCCAGCTCTTCGACCATTACCGGAAATATATCATCACCGAGCGGATAATACTTAACTTCTGTATTATTAAACACGGGCGCTCGCCCGCACTTTTCCATATAGTCCGCTATTTTGGCAAAATCAGGGTCTTCCTTACGCAGACTGTCCTTTACAGGCACGCTCGTTTTCTGATACTGCGCCGTATCCTCTGCAGCTGCCCTGACCCTGTGAAATGCCAGGTTCGCTCCAAAATTAAAATGAGTAAAAAGATAAAGCAGTGTTCCCACTACAGGAAGTCCTGCAACTATTATAGCCCAAGACAGCTTATACGATGAGCTCATCCTGCTGTTGATTATAAGTACTATGATAATTATGCTGAACGCAGTACTTCCTTCCATAAATATTTTTGAGTACTCGCCCATCCATCTGAATGCGGAGATAAGCAGGAGCGCCTGCAGCAGAAGTATGATGCCTATAACGCCTATACGGCTGAATATCAGGCGTATCAGAGGCTTTTTTATCTTTTTCCTTGTTTCGGCTATGTTCATGTCTTTTATGTGTTTCACGCTCATATTCTACCCCTTTTGCCTAATTTTCTGTCCATTTTACAATAGTTTCCGGGTCCAGGTCTGTTATCTCATCTACACTGCTATAGTACTGTTCCCATATAAATTATACGTAAAGACGCGGATTTTTCAATATTTTCAGGAGAAATGGGGGTATCCTTCGGATGCTTCTGATGCATAATCTTCTGAAAATCGCAAATCATATAGAGACAGCTGCGATGCTGTGATATTACAAAGTCGGAGCTGTTACGAAATTTGCAATTATTCAATTGTATAACAAAGAGGTGACATTTTTTATGGATTATAAAAAATATGCCGCGCAGTTTGCAGACAAGCCGACGTATATCGTTAATTGTCTGCGGGCTTTTGTGTGCGGCGGGCTCATATGCCTTGTAGGTTATTTTTTGCAGACGGGGCTTATGTATGCAGGCGTGGAGGAAACTGAGGCCGCGTCGTGGACTACTGTTGTACTCATCGTTGCTGCGCAGGTGCTTACCGGTTTTGGCTGCTATGATGTGATCGGGAAGTACGGCGGAGCCGGGGCGGCTGTGCCTATTACAGGCTTTGCAAACTCTGTGGTCGCTCCGGCTATGGAGTATAAGGCTGAAGGGCCTGTGCTCGGAGCCGGTTCTAAGATATTCAGTCTGGCGGGGCCGGTCATTCTTTATGGCGTCGGACTCAGCTGGATAGTGGGGGTGATATATTGGATAATCGGTATGTTTTAGGTAGGAGCGCGGGCGCAGCCGGCGCGGGTGGCGCGCTTTATACTGACGGGACGCGCCTCGACAGGCGGGTCGGAAAGCGTACTTTTGCATTTCCGACGCGCCCCGAGATAGTAGGCGCAGCTGCCATTGCAGGTGTAAAGGAGGGCAAGGGTCCTCAGGCGGAATGGTTCGACCTTATACTCCAGGATGATTATTACGGCGAAAAAACATTTGAAAAATCAGAATCAAAAATGCTGCGTTCAGCATTCAATATGGCTCTCGAAAATGCCGCCATGCAAAAGCAGTCGCTCGAGCTCATGCTTTCAGGCGACCTTCTCAACCAATTAATGGCTTCTTCATATATGGCTCGCGATATCGGAGTCCCGTACCTCGGTATGTACGGTGCGTGCTCTACCATGACACAGTCCATGCTCGTAGGCGCTGTCATGACAGACGGAGGCTATGTTGAAAGCGCCGCTGCCGGAGCGTCGAGCCATTTTGCGACGGCAGAGCGACAGTTCCGTATGCCGCTCGAACACGGCAATCAGCGCACTCCGCAGGCTCAGTGGACTGCTACGGCGGCCGGAGCAGTTATAATCAAAAGCCGCAGCGCCACTGCCGCATCTTCAAACAAAAACACAGAGCTCACATCACGCCGCATATGCATAACTCACGGCACTGCAGGCCGCGTTATAGACCCCGGTATAACTGATACGAACGCCATGGGAAGCGCTATGGCTCCGGCTGCTTTCGATACTATAAGGACGCATCTCGATGATCTTAAGCGCTCGCCGCGCGACTATGACCTTATACTGACAGGCGACCTCGGAAAGGTCGGACGAGCCATCATACTTGATCTCTCAGACGGCAAGCTCGAAGGCATGAAAAGCGTTTATGAGGACTGCGGCGCCATAATGTACAGCCCCGACCAGGACGCCCACGCAGGCGGAAGCGGCTGCGGCTGCTCTGCATCGCTCATCGCAGGGCGCATCATAAAAGAGATGCGCGCCGGGAAATACAAACGCGTCATGCTCATATCTACAGGCGCGCTCATATCGACTATCAGTAAACAGCAGGGTGAAACTGTACCAGGAATCGCTCACGCTGTAACGCTCGATTGTTTTTAAAGTAATTTTATCATCAGGAGGTATAACCATATGCCTATCGAATTTATGGATATTATAAGAGTTTTCATCATTGGAGGTCTCATCTGCGTTGCAGGTCAGATACTTCTCGATACTACACAGCTCACAGCACCGCGCATACTCGTGCTCTTCGTCGTTGCAGGCGGCATACTTGCCTCTTTCGGCATCTACGAGCCGTTCGCTGAGTTTGCAAAATCAGGTGCAACCGTTCCGATAACCGGCTTCGGCTACAATCTTATAAAAGGCGCTATACTTGAAGTCCAGAAAAACGGACTCATCGGCGCTTTCACCGGCGGTCTCAAGCAGACTGCCGCCGGTATCACTGCAGCGCTGACCGTAGGCTATTTCATAGCCTTATTAGCCAAACCGCGTTCAAAGCAGTAATACCATGACCATAATCCCGCTCGCCTCAGAGCGGAACAGCTACGGTCGCGAGGCCGGCTCACTTTTTCATTTATTAATACCTCATTAATTCTTCATTCATTTAAAGCGTATCAGAGCACTGACAAGCTCGCTTGATCAGTGCGGCGCGTAGCTTGCAACGGCGCCGGGCGGAGCTTCTGCTCCGCCCGGGTTTCGGTGGGAGATTATTACCCGCCACCGAAAGTCGGGAATGGAACCCGCCGCCTATAGAGGCGGGGGACATCTGGCGCTACGTTATAAAAAAAATCCGCTGCGGAAATCGACACCGCAACGGATTTTTATTTGCATTAGTATAAATTCACTATTTAATTTCTATCAGTTGAACCACTTGTTGAATATCTCGTCGAACTTACCGTTGTCCTTGAGGTTCTGCATGCCTGCGTTGATCTTGTCGAGGAGCTCTGAGTTGCCCTTCTGAACTGCGATAGCATAAGCTTCAGCGTTCATAACGTCGCCTACGATCTTGATCTTGTCCGGCTGCTTGTCGATGTAAGCCTGAGTTACCGGCTTGTCGTTGATAACTGCCTGAACGTCGCCGTTGATGAGCTGCATCATAGCTGTATCGAGACCGTTAAGGATAATTGCGTCAGCGATCTTGCCCTCGTCCTTAAGCTCAGTAGCCTTGTCTGCGCCTGTTGTACCGATCTGAGCTGCTACCTTCATGTCAGGAGTGAGGTCGTCGATACCGTTGATAGTAGTGTTGTCAGCCTTTACAGCTACTACGAGACCTGAATCATAGTATGGAGTTGAGAAATCTACCTGCTGTCTTCTTTCTTCATCTTCACCGTTCATGCCTGCTGCGATGATGTCGATCTGACCTGACTGGAGCGCAGGTACGAGTGAGTCGAACTGAAGGTTCTCAAACTCTACCTTGAAGCCCTGATCTTCGCCGATAGCTGTGATGAGGTCCATATCAAAGCCTACGATAT
>CAVGAH010000038.1:0-18321 GCA_963627215.1 bacterium
TCCTGGATGTTTGACAGCATCTTTTCAAAGAGTCTGTCCTGTGTGGCCAGCGCTATTACGAGCGTATCCTGTTCTATCAGCGCTATAGTTCCGTGCTTGAGCTCACCTGCTGCGATAGCAAATGAATTAATGTAAGAAATTTCCTTAAGCTTAAGTGAGCCCTCATAAGCAACTGCAGAATCGTTTCCGCGGCCTATGAAGAATACGTTATTGCGCTTGTAGAGCTTCTTTGCAAGTGCTTCGATCTTCTTTTCCTGCTTAAGGAGCGAGGTAAGCTTGTCAGGAATTGCTAAAAGTCCGTCTATATATTTTTTATATTCTTCATCTGAAAGTATGCCCTTCTTACGTCCCATATACAGTCCTATCATGTACATGCATACGAGCTGAGTAGTGTAAGCCTTTGTTGATGCTACAGCTATCTCAGGGCCTGCCCATGTGTAGAATACATCGTCTGATTCGCGCGCTACCGAGCTTCCTACTACGTTTACTACCGAAAGGACGCGCGCGCCCTTTGCCTTTGCCTCACGCAGGGCTGCGAGAGTATCGAGCGTTTCTCCTGACTGGCTTATAGCTATAAAGAGAGTCTTATCATCTATGAATGGATCTCTGTATCTGAACTCTGAAGCAACATCTACTTCAACGCTTATCTTTGCGAGCTTTTCTATTGTGAACTTTCCGATAAGACCTGCATGGTATGCGGTGCCGCATGCCACTATATAGACCTTATTGAAGCCTTCGATGTCTTCCTTTGTAAGTGATATGCCGTCAAGAACTATCTCGCCGTTTTCGTCCATCCTGCGAACGAGAGTATCGCGAATGCCCTTAGGCTGCTCGTGTATCTCCTTGAGCATGAAGTGATCGTATCCCTCTTTTTCAGCTGCATCTGCGTCCCATGTAACGTTGAATACATCACGATGTACCTCTTCATGGTCGGCATTGTATATCTTTACATCATTTGCTGTAAGGACTACCATTTCATTGTTTTCTATGAGATATATCTGGCGCACATACTTGAGCAGTGCAGGTATGTCTGACGCTATAAAGTTGCAGCCCTGACCGAGTCCTACTATGAGAGGGCTGTCCTTTCTCACTGCTATCATTTTATCAGGCTCGTCTCTGCATATTACGCCCAGACCGTACGCGCCCTGCATCTTATCTACAGCTCTTTTGACAGCATCTTCTATATCTCCGTCATAAAGAACGCCTATAAGCTGTGCTATTATTTCTGTATCTGTCTCTGACTTGAACTCAACATTGTGTTCCTTTACGAGCCATTCCTTTAAAGCAAGATAGTTTTCAACTATTCCATTGTGAACCACTGCTATACGACCACTCATATCTGTATGAGGATGCGCGTTTACATCTGACGGTGCTCCGTGAGTCGCCCATCTTGTGTGTCCTATGCCAAGATTTGCATAAAGCTCTTCACCTGATATAAGTTCCTCAAGGTTTGCTATATGACCTTTCTTTTTTCTTACTATAAGCTTGTTATCCTTTGTAACCAGAGCGATCCCTGATGAATCGTAGCCTCTGTATTCAAGCTTTTTAAGACCATCTATGATAATGCCCGCAGCATTTTCATCGCCTATGTACCCAACTATTCCGCACATATTTATTACCTTACCTTTCCTTTTACTCCTTTTAATTTACATTTTCTGTTATCCTGTACAGGTCTGAATATAATTCCGGACAGGATCTCACTCTTTCAGCAGCCCTCATCCTCCTGCCGTCAGCAAGCTTTATTATGACCTGCTTTTCTCCCGGATATCTTCCGAGTATTTCTTTTATCTGAGCGAGAGCCATTCCTGCAGGCTTGTCACCCGGAAGCTCAACTCTTATAATATCATCTGCATATGCTGACGATCTTTTATTTACATTATTTGACTTCTCTTTTACTTCATTTATATCTTCGATACTGTCTGCAAGTATCTTAGGCGTTTCGTCCTCTCTGAACTGAATACTGCCCCGGATGATAACTATGCTGTCTTCCTTAAGCATATGACTGTATTTTTCATATGTCTTTGGGAAGATCACGACCTCTGTCATTCCATAAAGGTCTTCTACCTCTATGAATGCCATCATCTGATTTTTCTTTGTTATCATCGTCCGCTTTGACTGTATCATTCCTCCGGCTATTACCTTCATGCCGTCACGCAGCTCTGAATTATTTTCTTCTGTTGCACGTGCCATCATCTCGGTATCTACGGAGCATATATTTTTAAGCTTTTCCTCATATTCTTCAAGAGGATGTCCTGAAACATATACTCCGAGGACATCTTTTTCCATCGCAAGTATGAGCGGCTTCTCAAAATTCTTAACATCGGGCATTGCTACCGATACGGATGCTTCACCTGCAGCATTATCAAAAGCCTCTCCAAAATCACTGAAGAGTGACATCTGACCGGCAACATTATTTTTTACAGTATTATGGGCTGATTCTATAAGGCTCTCATATACAGCAAGCAGCTGAGCTCTGTTAGGATTCAGGGTATCGAATGCGCCGCCTTTTATGAGCGATTCTATAGTTTTCTTGTTTACCTTGCTTATATCAAGTCTGCCTATAAACTCACTTATATCATCTGCGCGGCCATATATTTCTCTTGAACGTATTATCTCATCTACAGCATTATCTGTCATGTTTTTTACGCCCATGAAGCCAAATCGTATTGCTCCGTCTACGACTGTAAATTTTTTATTGCTCATGTTTACGTCAGGCGGAAGCACTTCTATGCCGAGCTCTCTGCAATTTCTGATGTATTTGTTTATCTGAGCAGCATCACTGCTCACGCTTGTCATAAGCGCAGCCATAAACTCTGCTGTATAATGCTTCTTAAGCCATGCCGTTTCATACGCCAGTACAGCGTACGCGGCAGCATGCGACTTGTTAAATGCGTATTCTGCAAACTTTACCATATCCTGGAATATAGTCCTTGCTGCTGCTTCAGGTATGCCGTTTTTTATGCAGCCCGGGACCTCAGCATTTTTTTCATCGGCAGGCTTACCGTAAATAAAATACTGCTCTTCCTCTGCCATGACCTCTGCTTTTTTCTTACTCATAGCTCTTCTTACAAGGTCGCTTCGACCGTATGAATAGCCTGCAAGGTCACGAACTATCTGCATTACCTGCTCCTGATATACGAGGCATCCGTATGTTACCGACAGTATCGGCTCAAGATGCGGATCTGTGTACGTTATCTTATCAGGATTTTTCTTATTTTCTATATATGTCGGTATCGAGTCCATAGGACCCGGTCTGTAAAGCGATATACCGGCTATTATATCTTCAAAGCAGTCAGGCGCAAGATTTTTCATAAACTGAGTCATTCCGCCTGATTCCAGCTGAAATACTCCGAGCGTGTTGCCATCGGCTATCATTTTATACACATCCGGATCGTCAAATTCCATTTTACTGAAATCTATCTTTATACCATGTATCTGCTCTATTGCTTCGAGCGCGTCTGCTATGACAGTAAGATTTCTAAGGCCGAGGAAGTCCATTTTGAGAAGTCCCAGCTCCTCTATGGTCGTCATGTTGAACTGCGCCGAAACGCCCTTGTCCGACATATAAAGCGGAACGTAATCATCAAGAGGATTCTTTGATATAACTACGCCTGCTGCATGTGTAGACGCATTTCTCGGCATACCCTCTATCTTTTTCGCCATATCGAGCATATGCCTTATCCTGCTGTCAGTTTCATAGACCTGCCTCAGCTCCGGATTTATGCTTATAGCCTTATCGAGCGTCATATGCAGGTCGAACGGAATCATCTTTGCTATCCTGTCGGCCTCTGCATACGGAAGCTCAAGTACCCTTCCTACATCGCGTATAGCGGCCTTAGCCTTGAGTGTACCGAATGTTATTATCTGAGATACCTTATCTCTGCCGTATTTTTGTACAACATAATCTATTACCTCGCCTCTTCTGACGTAACAGAAATCCACATCGATATCAGGCATGCTGACTCTTTCCGGATTCAGGAATCTTTCAAAGATGAGATTGTATTTTATCGGATCGATATCGGTTATCTTCAGGCTGTACGCTACTATACTTCCGGCTGCCGAGCCTCTTCCTGGTCCAACTGTTATATTATTTGATTTTGCGTAATTTATAAAGTCCCATACAATAAGAAAATATTCGACATAACCCATATTTTCTATCGTAGATAGCTCATACTCCAACCGGCTGCGAAGCTCCGGAGTTATATCACCGTATCGTTCTGCAGCGCCCTTCTCGCAGAGCATCCTCAGATACGACCTCGTATCATATCCCTCCGGAGGTATGAATTCCGGCAGATGCTGATGGTCGAAGTCAAACTCCATGTTGCATCGCTCTGCTATCTTATGAGTATTATCTATCGCTTCAGGGATGTCGGCAAATATGCGCCGCATCTCTTTTTCTGATTTCAGATAAAACTCTGAATTTGGAAATTTCATCCTGTCTTCGTCTGCAACGAATGAGCCTGTCTGTATGCAGAGCAGCACATCATGAAACTCCCAGTCCTCTTTATTTATGTAATGGACATCGTTTGTAGCGACAAGCTCTATGCCTGTTTCTTTTGAAAGCTTCTTAAGCAGGGGATTTATGCGCTTTTCCTCTTCCAGACCCTGGTCCTGAATTTCCAGGAAAAAATTACCTCTTCCGAATATATCCTCATACTCAAGGGCTTCCCTTTTAGCTCCCTCATAATTTCCGTTAAGGAGCTCCTGCTGCACGCGTCCCGCGAGACACGCGCTCGTCGCTATTATACCCTTGCTGAACTGCCTTAGCAGCTCATTATCTACACGCGGCTTATAATAAAAACCCTCAGTATATCCGCGCGATACTATTTTTATAAGGTTCCTGTACCCCTCATCATTTTCAGCGAGCAGCACAAGATGTCCCTGTTTTTTATCAAGTTCTGAATTTTTGTCAAAACGCGTGCGTGCTGCAGTATAAACTTCACAACCTATTACAGGCTTTATGCCGGCTTTCTTTGCTGCTCTGTAGAAATCAACTGCACCGAACATGACCCCGTGATCCGTTATAGCAAGCGAATCCATTCCAAGCTCGGCTGCTCTTTTCACAAGCGGCTCTATACGCGCAGCTCCATCCAGAAGACTGTATTCCGTATGAACATGCAAATGCGTAAATGCCATATTTTCTCCTTTTATTCAGGATCTGCCTTATCTGCCTGTACCACCATTCCTGTTATGGGGTCGAGCTTCGCAAACTCAGGCTCATGTATCCTTGCTCTGCTCAGCGGCTCCTGCGACGGCTTTTTTGGTTTTCCGTCTATAGCATCCCTTTCCATATATGAATCAGGTATCGGAGTACCCTTAAGGTACTCGTGCTTTATGTATCTGACAGTCTCATCCTCACCGTGTTCGGCATAATAAGTCAGCAGATATCCTATTTCCCTTCTCGTTTCAGGGTGCATGAAATACCTGCCCATGCCCCTGTAAAAAAAATTAACAGGACTTTCCTGAGTATAATTTTCTTTTTCGTACGTCTGGCAGGCTGCAAGTCTGTCGCAGAACATTTCAGCGACATAACGGCGCGGCATGCGCATCCCGCGCATGCACCCCGGTCTTGTTTCATCATAATCGAGCCAGTACTCGAAATGATGCTTGCTCCTGCCTTTATGATGCAGCCATGACAGAGATATCCCCGTCACTTCGCGTTCCTTATTGTTAGGGCTCCTGTCTCCCTGAAAATATATGCAGCCCTTCGGAAATTCCGTAGGTGAATATTTTGCAAGGTCGTGCATCAGGCCCTGTCTGTAAAGTCCTATCCTGAAGCACAATCTCATTACCTTGTGTCTGTGCTTCGTTATAGTTTTAAAGTGTCCCCGGATATGCATAATTAATATACTTTTATTTTCATGTCTTTCTTAAGTTCAGTTACCTTTTCGTCATACATGTTGCTGTAAAGCGCATAATATACAGACTGTATCACATCGTCCAGCTCTGAATAAGTTCCGTCATCATTTTTGAATTCATCCTTATGAGCGTTATAATATTCAGTTGCAAGTGCATACATGTCATCAGAAGCGTGCTCTTCCTGTATTTCGCGGAACAGCGCACTTACAGCATACTGGCCGCTGTAGAAATCTCTGAGCTGGTCGTCTGTTATCTCATACTGAGTAAGGAAATCAGCCGCGCTCTCGTGAGCACTGTCAACAAATGTCTTAGCCGCAGATTCGTAATCATCACCGTAAAGGTCGTTGCTGCCATCGTTATAATATTCCTTGACCACCTGGACTACAACAAGCTGATTCAGTAGCTCCTGCTCCTCATCGTCAGTTATGTCAGACGGATCGTAACCGAGCAGCTGCATGTTTATCTTTGCAAAGCAGTCGAGCTGATCCTGCGTTATAACAGTATCATTGACCTTTGCTGCCTTAGCTGAACCATCGTCACCTTTTGCTCCGCAGCCGGTAAAAGCCAGCGCAGTCACAACGACTGTAACTGCAAGCAGTACAGCTGTGATTTTTTTACTAAAAGACCCTTTCATAAATCAGTTCCTCCATACCATGTGCAATGCATTCTTCATGAATGTTGATATATTTTATCACATAATACAAATATTTCACTCATAATTATCTTAAAATACATTCACGCTGCTTTACTTTTCAAATGTAATAAGAAAATCTATTATTTCATTTATCAGCGTCTTCTGCGAATTGAACGGCATCCGTATATACGGTCTGCTTCCCATGTTTATTATGAGCTTCATGCCGTAAGCGTCAGTAAGCTTTACAAACAGCTCCGGCGTAAGCGCGTTAGACTCCGGTACGAATTCAAACAGTACCTTGTTTCCGTCAAGCGCAACTCTCTTTATGCCTGCTTCGCGACACTTTGCCTGTATATACGCGACCTGCATAAGAGATACAGTCTCAGGCGGTATCTCTCCGAAGCGGTCTGTGAGCTCATCTGTAACATCTGATATATCGTCAGAAGTCTTTATCTCAGCTATCCGCTTATACATATCGAGCTTGAGCTTTTCATCCTCGATATAATCAGAAGAAATAAATGCATCGACTTTTATCTCGACTGCTACTTCGAGCTCCTCGTCTGTGACCTTTTCACCGCGCAGCTTCCTTACAGCATCGTCTATCAGCTTGCAGTACAGCTCATAACCTATCTGCATCATATGGCCCGACTGCTCTGTTCCTATAAGATTTCCGGCGCCTCGTATCTCCAGATCCTTCATAGCGATGCGGAAGCCTGAACCAAATTCTGTAAATTCCTTTATCGCACGAAGTCTCTTTGTCGCTATCTCACTTAAAACCTTGTCCTTTTTGTACATAAAATATGCATAAGCAGCTTTATTTGAGCGGCCTACACGTCCCTTGAGCTGATAGAGCTGTGCAAGTCCAAAATGATCGGCATCGAGTATTATGAGGGTATTTGCGTTAGGCACGTCTATCCCTGACTCTATTATAGTAGTAGCAACAAGCACGTCAAACTCATGATCCATGAACTCCTGCATTATGTCCTCGAGCTTGCCTTCAGCCATCTGACCGTGCGCCGCTTTTATGCGCGCCTCCGGCACGAGCTGGCGCAGTCCGTCTGTTATCTGATTTATACCCTTTACACGGTTAAAGACGCAGAATACCTGTCCGCCGCGCTCTATCTCGCGAAGTATTATCTCACGTATAAGAGAATCATCCTGTTCAAGCACATACGTCTGCACAGGATACCTGTCCTCGGGCGGTTCCTCTATAGTACTCATGCTGCGTATGCCTGAAAGCGACATGTGGAGCGTCCTCGGTATCGGAGTCGCCGAAAGCGTCAGTACGTCTACATTCTTCTTCAGGTATTTTATAGCTTCCTTATGCTGAACGCCGAAGCGCTGCTCCTCGTCTATTACGAGCAGTCCGAGGTCTTTAAATTTTACATCCTTTGACAGTATTCTGTGTGTGCCAACTAACACGTCTATGCTGCCGTCTGCTACGCCTTCCATCGTCTTGCGCTGCTGCGCTTCATTTCTGAAACGCGACAGCATATCTACAGTGCATGGGAAATTTTCAAATCTCTTTTTAAACGTATGATAATGCTGATCAGCAAGTATAGTCGTAGGAACGAGCACAGCCGCCTGCTTTCCATCCATTATGCACTTGAATACGGCGCGCGCCGCAACTTCTGTCTTTCCGAACCCCACATCACCGCACAGGAGTCTGTCCATCGGCCACGGCATTTCCATATCACGCTTTATCTCATCTATGCAGCGCAGCTGGTCGCTCGTTTCCTCATAAGGGAACATATCCTCAAACTGCCTCTGCCACGGAGTATCGGGACTGAACGAATATCCCTGCTCCATCGTCCGCTCAGCGGACAGTCTGACAAGCTCTTCCGCCATATTGGCAATGGCTGCCTTTGCCCTCGCCTTTGTATTTTTCCAGTCGCTGCTGCTCAGCTTGTTTATCTTAGGCGCAGCGCCGCCTGAGCCGATATACGTCTGGATAAGATCCATCTGCTCTACAGGTACGTACAGGACGTCCTTACCGGCGTACTGTATAGTCATGTAGTCCTTGCGTATGCCCTCGACCACAAGAGGCTCGATACCGACAAAGCGACCTATACCGTGATTCTCATGAACGACATAATCGCCCTTTTTCAGGTCTGTAAACGCCTTTATCTGCCTGCCGTTCGAGCTTTTTTTCTTACGGCGGCGTTTCTTGCTCGTCTTAAATATATCATTATCGGAAATGTACGCTATACGGTCTGCCGTAAAATAAAAACCGTTAGGCATAAAGCCTTCATCGTAATTTATCAGCCCTGTTATCTCATCTCTGTCTGCAAAATCCCTGAGATTTTTCTTTCTCTCGGGAGTAGCGCACGCTACATGCACCTCGTAGCCTTCCTTCAGGAGCCTGCGAAGCTCATTTCCGTAATTATCCATCCTGCCGTTGAAAACAGATGCAGGCATGCAGTTTATACTGTGGTTTCCGATAAGCTTTTCTACATGCATCGGTGTCTTTTTGAACGGCATAGTTATGAGCGACGTATGATGTTCCATCGCTTTCACCATATCGTTGATATCAGCAAATATTTCTGCCGGACGCATACCGCCTGAAGAACTGTCGTCAGCACCGGATACAGCACCGGCTGTCCAGTCGCGGTCTGCAAGCTCTCTCTGCTCTAATATCCTGTCCCAGTCATCAGCGAATATCATCGCGTCATCATTCATATAATCCCAGAAGAAACCTGCATCATCTGCACTTTCGGGCTCAGGAACTACAGCAGGTACTACAGTAACTGACTGAAGCGCGCCCATCGACCTCTGTGTCATAGGGTCGAACAGCTTAAGGTCATTGACCTCTGTATCGAACAGATCTATCCTTACAGGATCTTCCATGTCAGGCGGGAATATATCTATTATCTCACCGCGTATGCTGTACTGACCCTTTACCTCAGTCATATCAACGCGCTCGTACCCCATATCTGTAAGTTTCGCTCTGATATCATCAAAATCGATATCCTCACCCATATTCACAGTAAGGCGCGCATCAGCAAACTTATCGCGCGCGCACATTCCCCTGCATGCGCCCATAGCAGGAACTACAAACACCCCCGGCTCGCCCGACAGCGCTGCCGACAGGCCTTCTATACGCTTATGGCTCAATACTCTGCTCTTTGCATCGTAAGAAAACAGACTGCGTTCCTCATCAGGCAGCAGATATGTTTTTAAGCCGCCCTCAGCTCCGGCAAAAAATGAAAGATACTCCTCCATCTCCTTTGCCCTGTCATAGGACGCAGTAACGATGAGGATCTGTCTTCCCGAAGCAGCCGCAGCTTCAGCTGCGGCGTAAGCCGTCTCTCCTTCAGTTATGCCTGATGCCAGCCTTATGCCATCAGACCCGTTCTCCTCGCACAGCAGCGCGATCAGATTTCTGATTCCCGATGGATTCATATCTCCCTCTTTTCTTCCTCAGCACTATCGACCTCTGTCTTTTCCTTCTTTTTCTTAGGCTTCTTAGTATTATAGTCCACCATGGCGCGGTCTATGCCGTCCTTAACGAGACATGCGACAGCGTCAGCAGCCTTCACTATAGCCTCTTCGATAAGCTTGCGGTCGTCTCCGCTGAATCCGCTTATAACGTAATTTGCAAGGTCGCCCTTGCGCTCGCCGCCTATACCGACGCGCACGCGTGGAAATCCGTCATCACGAAGATCATATATAATGGAGCGCATGCCGTTGTGCGTCCCCGCACTGCCCTTCTTGCGGATACGCAGATTTCCCATAGGCAGGTCTATATCATCATATATAATAACAAGATCCTCTATGTCGAGCTTATAAAAAGCCATTATCTCTCGTATGCACTGACCGCTCAGATTCATATATGTCTGCGGCTTCACGAGTATGACCTTTTCAGTGCCAATCATGCCCTCTCCGACGAGTCCCTTGAATTTTATCTTATTTACTTTTATATCATACTTTTCTGCAAGTATATCTATTGTAAGAAAGCCTACATTATGCTTTGTATTTTCATATTCTTTTCCCGGATTTCCGAGTCCCGCTATTATTTTCATAACCCTTTTATTTCCTCTATACATTCATATTTACGTTATACGTCATTAATGTTCTTAGATAATATCACAAATCTTCTTTCAGAACAACTGTTTGCGAATATATTTTTATTTTTTAAAATAATGCGACCGCATAACACGTATATTGCGCATCATGCGGTCGTTCTGTAGGCTGCTGCCTGTCGGCGGATGCCGTCGTTATATATTCAATATTTATTGCCGGAATATTTTTTCCTGAAATATTCGAAATTATTCAAAAATCGTGCTGAGTGATTCGTTTGTGAATACTCTGTTCATAGCCTCTGCAAAGAGCGGAGCTACTGAAAGTGTCTTGATCTTAGGAAGCTTCTTTTCTTCAGGAAGCTGTATAGTGTTCAGAAGAACGAGCTCCTTTATAGGTGAATCATCGAGTCTGCTGATAGCAGGTCCTGAGAGCACGCCGTGAGTAGCGCATGCGTAAACTTCCTTTGCGCCCATCTTCATGATAGCGTTTGCTGCGTTCTGGATAGTTCCCGCAGTGTCAATCATATCGTCTACGAGGATGGCAGTCTTGCCTTCGATGTCACCGATGATGTTCATGATCTCAGAAACGTTCGGTCTCGGTCTTCTCTTGTCTACGATAGCGATAGGGCATTCGAGGATATTGGCGAACGATCTTGCTCTTGTTACACTGCCGAGGTCAGGAGAAACTACGACTATATCGCTGCCTATCCTGCCTTCCTTTATCTGTTCCTTAAAATACTTTCCGAGGAGCGGGCTTCCGAGCAGGTGGTCTACAGGAATATTGAAATAACCCTGTATCTGAGCAGCGTGAAGGTCCATAGTGATGACTCTGTCAGCGCCTGCAACGCTCAGAAGGTCGGCTGTAAGCTTTGCTGTGATCGGATCTCTTGCCTTTGCCTTACGGTCCTGTCTGGCATATCCATAATATGGTATAACTGCGTTTATTCTTGCAGCTGAAGCTCTCTTCATAGCGTCTATCATAATGAGGAGTTCCATGAGGTTATCGTTTACAGGGTCGCATGTTGACTGGATTATGTAAACGTCCTCGCCTCTTACTGTTTCCCACAGGCTTACTGATATCTCGCCGTCGCTGAATTTACTTACTGTAGACTTGCCGAGAGACTGTCCCATTATAGCCGCGATCTCTTCTGCCAGCTCAGTATTTGAGTTGCCTGCAAAGATTTTAAATTCACTGAATACGCCATTTTTCATTTCTGTTCTCCTCCGGATGGTGATACTTTTTCTTTTACTTGATTTCTAATTTATTCCATTTTATTGCTAACGCATACCCGCGCGAATGCATTGCCACTCGTATGACGCCGCATGCGGCGCGGTCAGCGTATCAGCTCTTAGCGTTTGCGCTTTTCCTTCTTAAGGCCTTTCTTTTCGACCCAGCCCTCTTCGACTGTTTCTCTTGACCTGCCTACGCAAAGCGCGCCTGAAGGTATCTCTCTCGTAACTGTCGTACCCGCAGCGATGTAAGCGTCCTCCGCAATGCTTACAGGAGCTACGAGGTTCGAATTGCTTCCGATAAATGCGCGGTCGCCTACGACCGATCTGTGCTTGTGGACTCCGTCGTAATTTGCGAATATTACTCCGCAGCCTACGTTTACGTCCTCGCCTACATCTGCATCGCCTATATATGCAAGGTGAGCAGCCTTTGAGCCGTCACCGAAGTTTGCATTCTTGAGCTCTACGAAATCTCCGACCTTGCACTCTGAACCTACCCTGCTGCCAGGTCTCATATATGCGAACGGTCCTACATGAGTTCCGCTGCCTACTGAGCTTTCCTTTATAACAGACTTGAGTATGTCCGTGCCGTCTCCGATCTCGCTGTTTTCTATTACAGTTTCGCTGCCGATCATGCAGCCGCTGCCTATTACAGTCTTTCCTTTAAGCTGCGCTCCCGGCCATATTTCTGTATCATTTCCTATGACTACGTCATCTTCAATGTATACATTATCCGGATCGATGATCGTAACACCGTTTAACATATGCTTTTCAGCGATGCGCCTGCGCATCACCTTTGCCGCAGCTGCAAGCTGCACACGGTTGTTTACGCCCATTATCTCGTCTGAGTCTGCTGCAGTGTACGCTCCGGCACCTGCTCCTGAGTCTACAGCCATTCCGATAAGGTCTGTGATGTAGTATTCCCTCTGCGCGTTGTCAGCGCTCAGCTTTGAGATATTTTCCTTTAAAAATGCTGCATCGAAGCAGTACATTCCTGCATTGACTTCCTTTACAGCCTTTTCATCATCGTTTGCGTCCTTCTGTTCGACTATGCGGAGCAGGCTTCCGTCATCTGCGCGTATGATGCGCCCATATCCAAAAGGATCGTCAAACATAGCGGTAAGAACAGTTACCGCATTTCCTGACTTCTCATGGAAATCAGCAAACCCTTTAAGTGTCTCTGCTGTAATGAGCGGAGTGTCTCCGCACAGCACAAAAACGCCACCTTCGTCAGGTACATAGTCCATAGCCTGTTTTACGGCATGTCCTGTACCGAGCTGCTCGGACTGAACGGCAAACTTGAGTTTTCCGTCTTCTATCGCACTCTTTACACGGTCAGCCCCGTGACCGATAACTACGATGATATTGTCCGCGCCGGCTTTCTCGGCCTGCGAAGTGACGTGTGAAACCATAGGCTTTCCGCATACCTCATGGAGCACCTTTGGTTTTTCTGATTTCATGCGTGTTCCGGCGCCTGCCGCCAGAATCACCGCTGTCTTACAATTCATTATGAAATAATCTCCCATGAATCCGTTATTTTTATTGTTATATACCGCAGCGTTATGCTACAGTCAGCTTCATTATAAAGCAATACGCAAAATGGTACAAGAATAAAATAAATATGCCTTGCTTATTGGCTCCGTGAAATGTATAATTCCTGTATACAATTCGTTTCACGCTTTTAAGTAATACAGCAGTGAACCACGGATATTGATTCTTAAATGATATATTAAGGAGGGAATAAAAATGAAAATGAAGAAATTTTTATGCGCTGCTCTTTCTTCAGTGCTTGTTATCACAGCACTTGCAGGCTGCGGAGGCGGCAGCAATGACGCAGGCAGCGCTGCTGATGCATCAAATGCAGGCGGAGATGCTTATACAATAGGTATCTCACAGTTCGCTGAACACGGCTCGCTCGACAACTGCCGCGAGGGCTTCATCGCAGGCCTTAAGGAAGCAGGCATCAGTGAGGAGGATGGTAATCTTAATGTCCTCTACCAGAACGCTCAGACAGATACAGGTACTGCAGGCACTATCGCAGACAGCTTCGTTTCACAGAAGGTAAATCTTATCTGCGCTATCGCTACTCCAAGCGCAGCAGCTGCTTACAACGCCGCCATGGATACTGACATTCCTGTAGTTTATACTGCTATCTCAGATCCTGTTCAGGCAGGTCTTTTAAATGAGGACGGTACAAACGTAGGAAACATCACAGGCTCATCGGACAAGCTCCCTGTTGAAGAACAGCTCAAGATGATCCGTCAGATGATGCCGGATGCAAAGAAGATCGGTATCCTCTACACTACAAGCGAAGCTAACTCTATCAGCACTATCGCTACATACAAGGAGCTCGCTCCAAAGTATGATTTCGAGATCGTTGACACAGGCATCAATACTATAGCTGACGTTGACCTTGCAGCTGCAGACCTCGTTTCAAAGGTAGACTGCATCTGCAACCTTACAGACAATACTGTAGTTGAAGCTTTACAGACTGTTATAGACAAGGCTAACGCTCAGAAGATCCCTGTTTTCGGCAGTGAGATCGAACAGGTAAAGAACGGCTGCGTTGCTTCTATGGGTATAGACTACTTCCAGCTCGGTAAGGAAACCGGCCTCATGGCTGCAAAGATTCTGAAGGGCGAAGCTACTGCTCAGGATACACCTTACATCTCAGCTTCTGCTGCAGAGCTTTATGTAAACACAGCCGCTGCTGAAAAGATCGGCATGACTCTCGACGATTCATACGTATCTACCGCTGCTGAAAAATTCGATACTATAGAAGCTTAACTCAAACGCTTTTTAGTTCAAAGCTTAAACAAAATAACATACAATTGTATCGGCTGATATGTTAAACTGTAAGGGCGGGCTGCCTATCAAATGCCCGCCCTTTAAATTGTTCAGGCAAAAGAAGCAATTTTAAAATTTATTATTTTTTATTTTCAGGAGGTAATACACGTGGGTTTAATTTTGAGTGTATTCGAACAGGGCATGATATATGCCATAATGGGTCTCGGCGTTTACATAACGTACAAGATCCTCGACTTCCCTGACCTCACAGTCGACGGAAGCTTCCCACTCGGCGCGGCTATAGCTGCTGCCATGATCTCTCGCGACATGAATCCTCTTCTGGCAGTTCTTGTGGCGTGCGCTGCAGGAGCAGTGGTCGGTTTCCTGACCGGATTGATACACGTAAAATTAAAGGTACGTGACCTTCTTTCCGGCATCATCATGATGACTGCTCTCTATACCGTGCATTTAAGGATCGCCGGCAGAGCAAACCTGCCTATCTACGGCAAAGCGACTATATTTGACAACGGCATCGTGAACAGCATATTCACAGGTCCGCTGGCGCAGTTCAAGACGGTTATAATAATCCTCATCGTGACTCTTATCGCAAAGTACCTGCTCGACTGGTATCTCAGCACTCAGTCAGGATTTATGCTGCGCGCCGTAGGCGACAACGAGACTATAGTTACTTCTTCCGGCGTTGACGAGGGCAAGGTAAAGATCATCGGTCTTGCTATATCAAACGCGCTCGTAACTACAGGCGGCTGCATATACGCGCAGCAGCAGCGCTTCTACGACGCTTCTATGGGACCGGGAACAGTAGTTATCGGTCTTGCGAGCGTTATCATCGGAACGAGCCTTTTCCGCAAGGTAACATTACTCAGAGTGACATCAAGTGTCGTTATAGGCTCTATCTTATACAAAGCATGCGTTGCCATAGCTATTAAGTTAGGCATGCCTTCGAGCGACCTCAAGCTCATAACAGCAGTCCTCTTCCTCGCGATACTCGTAATAGCGATGGAAAGAAAGACAAAGATTAAGGATCCTGCAAATGCAGGAAATTCCAACGGCAGTACAGGCGGCACGAATGCGACTGCAGCCGTAAATTCAAACGTGGGCGCGCCGGGCGCGCGGATCGGAAACGACAACGGGGAGGCGTAAGATATGCTGGAATTAAATCATATTTATAAAACATACAACGCCGGCACTGTAAACGAACAGGTGCTTTACAGAGACTTTAACTTTAAGGTCGCAGACGGCGAATTCGTTTCTGTAATAGGCAGCAACGGCTCCGGCAAGACTTCAATGCTGAATGTTATATGCGGCAGCATCCCTGTTGATTCAGGAAGTGTAGTTATAAACGGCAAGGACATTACAAAGACTAAGGATTACACACGCCACAAGATAATGGGGCGCGTTTTCCAGGATCCCGCAAAGGGAACTTGTCCAAGCATGAATATAATTGAAAATCTTTCCATTGCGGATAACAAAGGACAGAAATACGGACTCAGACGCGGCATAAACAAAGCTCGTATAAACGATTACCGCGAGATGCTGCGCGAGCTCAATCTCGGACTTGAAGACAAGATGGACATCCCTGTAGGCTCGCTCTCAGGCGGTCAGAGGCAGGCGCTCGCCCTCATCATGGCGACACTCACTCCTATAAACTTCCTTATCCTCGACGAGCACACTGCGGCTCTCGACCCTAAAACTGCCGAGATAATCATGCAGCTTACTGACAAGATAGTTAAAGAAAAGAAAGTCACTACCATAATGGTAACTCATAATCTGCGCTATGCTGTTGAATACGGCAACCGCATGATAATGATGCACCAGGGCAGCATAATCCTCGATAAGAACGCCGATGAAAAGGCTGCAACGGAAGTCGACGACATACTCGGCATATTTAATGAAATAAGTATAGAATGCGGCAATTAGCGCCGCAGAGCGGCATCCGGCGCTGACGCGTTTCGCGGGCCCGCCCGCCCATATTGCGCGCTGCAGCGCGCATCACTAACTGATATTCTGTATTTTTTAGCGGACAGATGCTCTGACGGGTTGCACTATAAGGTCTGCAAGGATATAATTATCTCCGCGCCTTTTTAGTACAGGGCGTTCAGGCTGTCATTACCGGCAGACTGAAAATATTTTTCGTATCAAAAGACTCATTTTAAAGGAGTGTGTTCATAATGTTAAATATTAATGATTACAAGCATATCCACTGCATCGGTATAGGTGGTATAGGCCTGAGCGCAGTCGCTGAGATCTGCAAGTCCCGCGGATTTGAGGTATCAGGCTCAGACATGAAAACATCGGAAATGACTGACCACCTTATTGAGCATGGCATTACAGTTTATATCGGTCACGCCGCTGAAAATATAAAGGGCGCTGACATCGTAGTCTACTCTGCCGCTGTCTCACCTGAAAACCCTGAGATCATCGCTGCAAAGGAAAACGGCATACAGCTCGCTACACGCGCTGAAGCGCTTGGCGCTCTCATGCATGATTATTCAACGAGCATTGCTGTTTCAGGTACTCACGGAAAGACTACAACTACTTCAATGGTATCTCTGATCCTTGAGCATGCAGGTACAGACCCTACTATATTAATAGGCGGCAACCTGCCTGAGTTCCACGGCAACGCAAAGATCGGTCACAGCGGATATTTCGTAACTGAAGCGTGCGAGTACATGGACAGCTTCCTGAGCCTCCGTCCTAAGATAGAGATAATCCTGAATATAGATTCAGATCATCTTGACTACTTCAAGGATATAGACCATATCGTAAAGTCATTCGATAACTTCTCGCACCTCGTTCCAAACGACGGCTTTATAGTCGCTTTTGACGGAAATCCATTTGTTTCCAACCTGATGCAGAATGTTGATGCAAAGGTAGTGACCTTCGGATTTACTGAAAACAGCTCTTACAGTGCAAAGAATATAAACTTTGACAATAACGGCTATCCTGCGTTTGACGTAATGCACGACGGCGAAGCTCTGTGCCGCGTTCAGCTTGAGATACCGGGCGAGCACAACATCGCCAACGCTCTCGCTGCTTTCGCTACATGCCATACTCTCGGTGTAGATCCTGAGGTCATCCGCGACACTCTCGCGAAATTCACGGGAACTCAGAGACGCTTTGACGTTATCGGTACTACTGAAAACGGCGTAAAGGTCATAGACGACTACGCTCATCATCCGACTGAGATAAAGGCTACTCTCGCTGCAGCTAAGAACATGCCTCACGGAAGGCTCTGGTGCCTTTTCCAGCCTCATACCTATACAAGGACTATGGCGCTCTTTGACGAGTTCACAAAGGCATTCAACGACGCTGACGTACTCATAATGGCTGAGATATACGCTGCCCGTGAAAAGAATATCTACAAGATAAGCTCTCGCGAGCTCATTACCGAGATAAAGAAGGAGCAGCCTGCAAAGGAAGCTTATTACTTCAGCAGCCTCGAAGAGATCGCTACATTCGTTGCAAACAACGCACAGCCGGGTGATGTTGTTATCACTATGGGCGCAGGCGATATTTATAAAGTAGCTGAAATACTTATGCATCAGCCTGTTAAATAAATATTAACTTTAAATACTGTGGGGTGTGTCCTTTTCGGGGCGCGCCCCTGTTTTATCTTTGCGCACCCGCTGTTCAGCCGGTGACGGCTGCTGCTTTTTTAGACCTTATTTTTATATTATTGTTTTCGTAATATTGATTATAAATACTATTTATAGTATACTATTAGACATTCAAAAAAATGGAAAGGTATCTTAAATAAAGGTTCAATAT
>CAVGAH010000039.1:0-2191 GCA_963627215.1 bacterium
GGTCATGCGTACGGAGCAGCTATAAAGGACTGCGAAAATAACGGAACCGTAAAGATATCATATAATGACAGCCTTATAGAAGGAAATCTCAGCCAGGCTGCAGGCGGTATAGTCGGAATGGCAGATGACCGTTCTGTCATAACAGGCAATACTAATAACGGAGCTGTTAATACAGCACTTGATACAGAATGCTTCGTAGGCGGTATAGTCGGAGCTGCAAGAACAGGCGTTAATATATCTGACTGTGTAAATAATGGTGAAATATCTAATGATACACCGGATATACATACAGCCAGCGGCAGCATTGCATATTACGGAGGTATCGTCGGAGGAAGTGACGTAGCTGTAAGCAACTGCGTAAATAACGGAAATATAAATATCGGTATAACTCAGAGCGGAAAATATGACACGTTATCCGGTCTTGCAGGCGGTATAGCAGGTTATGCTGCAGGCACTGTAAGCGACTGCATAAATACAGGAGCTATAACTACTACAGCTGCTTCTAAATCACAGCTTAATCAGTGGCAGAAACATGCTGCCGGCGGTATAGTAGCTGTAGCAGGAGGCGATATAAAGAACTGCGTGAGTGCAGGAGCTCTTAATGCATGGAGCGGAAGCTACGACCTGACATCATCCGAAGCTAAGTCAATACTCGGCATAGGAGGCATAGCAGGTCAGTATGCTGTAGGAAAGTTTGCTGAAACGAATCTGACAGATGACAGTAAATATGACTCATCTGATTACAGTGACAGATATCTGTATGGTCTGTTAGCGATAAAGGAAACATATCCGCAGGCATGCAGGATAACTAACAGCTACTGGCTCTGCGACGTGGATACAGCAGCAAAGGATGCTGAGATACCGGCAAATACAAAGCTTATCCATGCTGACGGCGGCTGGTATAGCGACGCTGCAATGGGTACATCACTGGCAGGCAAAACTGCGCTTCAGTTCAGGAGCGGTGAGGTAGCGTACCTTATAGACGGCGGTGACAGCATGCCGCACAGCAATGTATGGACACAGGGCTCAACAAACCCTGTAAAGGGAACACCTTCTTACTATAAGGCGTTTGTTGACGGAAGCAACGGCAGCATCAGACTCTACAGTGGTGCTGACCTGAGTGAGACAGTTTACCAGGCTCCTGGCAGCAAGGTAAGCGTAAAGGCTGAAGCTTCTGATTACAGCTCACCTGCAGGTAAGGAATTTTATATAAAAACAGTTACTCATTCAGATGGTTCAAAGACTGAGTACTACAGACAGTACTATGTATCATTCTCATCAGCTGATGCGTCAGTTGAGTATCTTGATGCGAACGGAGAAGTAACAGAAACAAAGAAGCTTGATTCTTCGATGTCATTTGAAATGAAGGAATGCAATGCAAGAGTAAAGGCTGTATTTACTTCAAGTGCTTCCGGCGTATCGGATAAGGCAATGAATGAGCTTAAGACATTCCTTTCAGGCCTTTCGAAGGAAGAGGCGGAAAAATTTGCAGCAGATCCTTCAGCGTACATAAATTCTCTGGAAGATACTGCATTCAGCGCTGCATTTACTCAGATGTCAAAGGCAGATGTAGCGTCTCTCTTAAGCGAATCTGTTGTATCAGCTAAGGATATAACGGTAGAAATACCGGCTCCTGACAAGGACAAAGACAACGGCGGTGGCGGTGACAGTGATCAGAATGGTCAGGGTCAGGGCGACAAGCCTGGAGAAGATCAGGGAAAAGGTGATGTAGATAACGGAGGAAACGGTGGCGGAAGCAGCGATAGTGATTCCGATCACACTAATACTCCTGCAAAGGATCCTGGCACAGTAAAGCCAAGCACACCGTCACAGAACGTTCCTGAAAACAATGCGACAGAAGTGATATCAAATGCTCCTGAAGCAACTGAAAATGTTGAAGCATCACAGGAATCTGAAGAATATCAGGAAGAGCTTCCTGAGGTAGAAGAGCTTTCTTCTGCAGACAGCGGTGGATCGGATGAAGCTGAACCGCCTGAAACGGTAGAAGAACCAAATCCTGTTCAGGCTGTATTTGAAGTAATATCAAAGACGATGCAGGAAAATCCTCTTGCCGCACTGCTTCTGATAATTATAATCATAGTTATCATAGTAGCCGCTGCGATAAGAAGATACAGAAAAAGCAGATAAACTGTGAATATTTACAAATGATCATATATCACGGTAACTGATC
>CAVGAH010000039.1:2201-18305 GCA_963627215.1 bacterium
CTGCAGTCCCCTGAGTTTTTCTATATATTGATATGAGGAGCAACGATTATATGGGAAGAAAGAAAATAATCGGTTCTATAATCAAGCGGCTGATGGTCGTGTCTGTGACGGCGGCAGTAATGTTTGCTATGACCGTATTTGGCGTTTCAGCGGCTGACAACGGACAGAGCGGTTTTTCGATGCCGCCGCAGCCGGGAACGACAGCAAACAGCCAGTCAGACAGCAAAACGAGCGCGCCGGAGAAGGTACCCGTGATCGATACGACAAAGGCGGATGAACTCAGACAGCCCGCAAACGCGCTCAAGGAAAATGTCCTGAAGTCTGACCTCGTGACGAAAGGCACGCAGTACGACGCGGCAGGCCTGCTGACATACAGCATACAGAACGGAAAAGCGACGATAATGAGCTGCGACCCCGCAGTGAAGGGCGAGCTTTACATACCTGATTACATAAACGGCTGCCCGGTGACGGCCATAAATGATTTTGCGTTCCTGTACTGCGCCAATCTAACAGCGGTAACGCTTCCGGCGACGGTAACGGATATAGGCGATTACGCATTCTGCTACTGCACGCAGCTCGCGTCTGTAACGGCGGGCGGCACAGCGACGAGCGCCATTACGATAGGCGACCACGCGTTTTACAGATGTCCGGACCTCAAAAAACTTGATTACGGAGTGATAAAGGAAATAGGAAATTATGCATTCGCGTACTCAGGCCTCTCTATGACGACATTCAAGAACGGTCTCGAGACCATAGGCGCATACGCTTTTGAAGGCTGCAGCGGCCTTACGACGGTAACGCTGCCTGATTCGTTAAAGACGATAGGCGATTTCTCGTTCAACTCATGCGCGAATCTTAAAAATGTAACATTCCCGTCTGCACTGGCAGACTCAGGAACAGGAGGATATATATTCTATAATTGTACCGCGCTTACAGGTATAACGCCGTCGGCGGCATGGACGAGAGTTCCTGACGGTATATTTGCGTCATGCCCGGCAGCAGACGCTTCGAGTGTGCTCAGAGAGGGCGTGACGGAGATAGGCAGCGCGGCTTTTGCGAGATGCAAGACCGTTAAAGGTCGGCTCAGCATACCGTCTACAGTTACGCGCATATGCAGCTACGCTTTTTACAACACCGGATCGTACGGCGACGCTATAAAATCTGTAGAGCTCCCGTCCGGTTTGAAATACATAGGGAAAAGCGCATTTGAAAGCGCGGAATTCGGCGCTGACGGTCTGAAGCTACCTGATACGGTCGAGGAAATAGGAGCATCAGCCTTTAACGGATGTCAAATAGAAGGTGAGCTCCGCCTGCCCGCAGGCTTGAAAAAACTGGGAACAGCAGCTCTGGGAAATAATGGTATAACGAAGGTATCCATACCGGCAGGCATTGAAACTGTCGGAAACAATGCCCTTTTTAGTAACAAATCTCTTATCGATGTGACAGTAGCGGAAAACAGTGATGTATCGGGATGGGGAACGGGTGTGTTTTCATATTGCGTAAAGCTTGAGCATGTAAAGCTCCCGTCGTCATGGACGACGCTTCCCGCAAAGACATTCTCAGGCTGTACGGCGCTGAAGTCATTCGATATACCGACATCTATCACATCTATAGGTGATGATACATTTAAGGACTGCGCGAGCCTAAAAAGCATAAGCATACCGTCAGGCGTTACGATGATAGGCGCAGGCGCATTTTACGGTTCGGGCATAGAGAGTGTGGCGCTCCCGTCAAAACTGGAAGAAATAGGCAAGGAAGCGTTCAAGGGCAGCGCCCTGACATCAGTAGAGATACCGTCAGCAGTAAAGACGATAGGCGAGAACGCATTTAAAGAATGCCTTAAGCTCACATCGCTGCGCATAAGTGCGGGAAGCCTTACAGAAACAGGAAAGGGCGCGTTCTCAGGCTGCACGGCTCTAAAGAGCGCTTCTATAGGAAACGGGCTCGAAACTCTGGGCGAAGAAACATTTAAGGACTGTACGGCGCTCGAGTCGATAACGCTGCCGTCAACGTTGAAATATATAGGCGATACGACAGAGTTTTTCTATGAGCACAGGGCAGGAAGCGGTTCGTCATGCTTTGAAGGCTGTACATCGCTGAGATCAGTAACGCTGCCTGAAGGGTTACTGTTTATGGGTGACAAAACATTTAGTGATTGCAAAGCGCTTTCACAGATAAGGATACCGTCGAGCGTGACATTATTAGGAAGCGATGTCTTCAAGAACAGCGGTCTCGAGCGCGTCACGTTTGCAGAGGGAATAAGCAGTGATTTCGTGTGCAAGACGTTAGCTGCATCGCCGAAATTTACCGGCTGCAGCAAATTGAGATATGTAAACATACCTTCTAACTGGAAAAAGATACCTCAGAGCCTGTTTAAAGACTGCACAGGCAAGCTTGAGATAACGATACCGTCAAATATAACTGAGATATGCGGCTCAGCGTTTGAAAACTGCACGGGACTGACATCAATAAACATACCGTCGAGCGTAACTGTGATCGGCAAAAATGCATTCTACAATACAGGCCTGACGTCCATAACGATACCCGACAGCGTAACGCAGGAAAACCTCGGCGAATACGCGATAGGCGCATGCGCGTCGCTCAGAACGATAAATCTGCCGAAGTCATGGACATGCGTGCCTGACGGACTCTTTATGAACAACACGTCGCTCGACAGCTATACAATTCCCGATAATTTCACGGCTATAGGCAAAAGCGCTTTCTCGGGCAGCTCTTTAAAGAGCGTGATAATACCGGAAAGTATAACGTCGATAGGCGATTCAGCGTTTTCAAAATGCAAGCAGCTCACATCAGTCACGCTCCCGTCACAGCTTCAGAGCATAGGTTCAAACGCATTTGACGGCTGCTCCGCGCTTACCGAGCTGAAAGTTCCGGGCAGCGTAAAGGAGATAATGCCGTTCGCGTTCGCAAGCTGCGATTCGCTGACAAACGTAGTCATACAGAGCGGCGTCGAGAGCATAGACGGACTTGCGTTCGGATTCTGCGCGAACCTCAGACAGGTGACTGTGCCTGACAGCGTTAAAAACGTTGCATTCTCAGCATTCTACGGCGGAACGCCGGGAGCGGTAACGCTTAACTGCTCGAAGGATTCGGCGGCAGACAAACACGCACAGGCGGTGCTTTATCTTAACTCGACGTATCATAAGCAGCGCAGCGATATAAAGATACTTAATATAAATACGAGAGAGCAGTTTGATAATGGCGGCGGCATATCGTATCACGGTCCCGACACGTACGGCGTTGAGTTCAACGGGCTGAAATACACAGTCGAAACTAATAAAGGCGACAATGCAGCCGCCGGCGGCTGGCGTAAAAACTACAGCACGAGATTTACAGCAAAAGTAGAAGGCGTTGCAGACGGCTTTTCTGCAGGCAATGTAGTTATAGACGACTACCTTGCAGGCTCGAGCGTGCCTATAACGGATATAGATTCAAGTGCTTTTAAAGGACAGAACAGCATAAAGTCAGTAAAGCTCGGAGCAAATGTACAATATATGTACACAAGTGCGTTTGCGGACTGTAAAAATCTCACTACTGTTGATATGGGCGAAAGCAGCCTTAAAAAGGTCGGCAATATAAGCAGCGCGTTTGAAGGCTGTACGTCGCTCACGACCATAATATGGCCGAAGGTCCTCGAGGAGATAACAACGAGCGCGTTTAAGGGCTGTACGTCGCTTAAGTCGCTCGACTTTACAGGAACGAATCTCCAGTACATATATCAGAATGCTTTCGAGGGCTGCACGTCGCTTACGAGCCTTAAGCTGCGCGAGGGCTTCAAGTGGCTTGACGACTATGCTTTCAAGGGAACCGGCATAAAGAACGCGTATCTCCCTGCAAGCACGGAGCTCTTGCAGCCGACGGCGTTCGACAGCGGCAGGACTACGTACCACTTTACGGGCGACGCGACAAATATAGATTATTACTGGTTAGATGATTCTAACCAGATGCACTTTGAACCGGTCCTTCCGCAGCTGCTCGAGTACGTGTCGGCGCGCGTAGGCCAGTTCTACGGAAAGGGCCTCGACAACCAGAGCAATTACTTCATATCGACCGGCACGGCAGGACTGAACGTCCCTTACGGCATGCAGTCAGCGTCAGTAGTATTTGGCGAGATGGGCGTGCCGATAGGCGATACGGCGTCAGAGCTCGACGGCGACCTTTCAACGCAGGCTTCGGGCGAGACAGTACCTGACAGCATACAGCCGGAGGCAGAGTCACAGCAGGAACAGGTCGAAACAGTACCTGAAAAGGTGTACGAAGTAGTAAGAAAGAAAGTAACTGAAAACCCGTGGATGCTGGGACTGGCAGGCCTCATCGCAGCAGCTCTGGCAGCACTCGGCGGATTCAGACGTTATCGTAAGAATCGATAATATACATGTAAAATATCAGGACGCCATTGTCAGAACGGCAATGTGTTCTGTGTAAAGCGCAGCGCCGCACCGGCAAATTCGTTTGATCGGTGCGGCGTTACGTTATTTTCAAGTTGCAAAAATGTAAACAATAACTTTTATCGATGCATGTTTTTCAATATAAAGCTTTTTTTAATTCATAAATGGTATAATTCTATCGCTTATTGCTGTTATGTTATCACGAATAGTGTTTTTATGATAAAATTTATTATATAATTCGTTTTAGTTCGTAAATTTACATTTAGCGGCACACAGCTGCCGCGCAGGAAAAGATCGCTATGAAAGATAAGGAAAATGTAAGGATACATTTAAATATAGATACGGAGGCTCAGGAAACGGCTCAGTTCCGCGCGCACGAGCGCAGACGTGGTGATAAGATGAGCGCTGTCGCGATGCTTTGCGTCGCGCTTTTTTTCTTGTTCTGGGCATCGCTGCTCTTCCTCGTACCTTATACGGAATGGAATTTTTCTCCGGCATGGGTATTTCAGACGGTACAGGACAGATTTTCACAGCTGTACCTGTTTTTATACGGTAAAAACTCGGCGTTCGGCCCGTCGTTCTGGCAGCAGCTCGCCGTTATAGTCGTAGGCGCGGCTCTCGCCGCCACAGGCGCAGTTTTTCAAGGAAGCTTCAGAAACGTGCTGGCAGGCCCTTCCACTATGGGCGTCATGTCGGGCGGCAGCTTGGGATTCATTATATACCTGCTGCTCTTTACGACATCGACTACAGAGGCAGTCAACACGACGGCAGACCTCGCGGCGTACAGCGACAGGAGCTTCACAGAGATATATGGTCAGCAGATATGCATACTGCTCGGCTGCCTCGGAGCGGTGCTGCTCGTAGTCACGGTGGCGACGATAGCGGGCCGCGGCAGGCTTTCGCCGTCGGCTATGATACTGTCGGGAACTGTATTTTCGGCGTTCGTTTCAAATATCAACATGTTCGTGCAGTATGACATGATCGCGAACGACCCGTCAGACAGCCGTATAGAGGCTATAAAAGACATGAACATGGGAAACTTTAACAAGATAACAAACTGGCTCGATTTCGTGCTGCTCGCAACACCGATAATCGTCTGCCTCGTAGTCCTGCTGCTCATACGCGGCAAGCTCAACCTGCTTTCCTTCGGAGAAGAGGAAGCGATGACTATGGGCATGAACGTCCAGCTTTACAGAAGGATAATGATAGGCGTCGGCACAGTGCTGACCGCCATGGTAGTCGCATTCTGCGGACACGTAGGCTTCCTTGGATTCATGGTCCCGCTCGTATCGCGCAAGCTCAGCGGGCCTGATATGAAAACGCTGCTTCCGGTGTCGATACTTATGGGCGGCATCATACTGACGGCAGTATTCGATGTCGCATACGTCGTCGGCATGACGGACTACCTGAATGTCTTTACGAGCTCGATCGGCTCGCTGTACATGGTCTACACCCTTATAAGGATGAAGAAAAAAGGGGGTAAGCTTTCAAATGTTCGATAGAAGATCAAAAAGAACGAATAACGAATACGCGGAGGCGGCGCCCAGCGCCGTAGCAGGAGGAGGCTATGACGGTATATCAGGCCGTAACCAGCAGACGCCTGCATCCATCAGCAGAAAAGGCATATACCGCAGGCGTTTATCTACATATGATATACAGGAGATATGGCAGCAGGATAAGGCAAAAGAAAGAAAGCGCCTTATAACTGTATGCGTCATCGTAGCCGTACTGTTCCTGCTCTGCTCAATGGTCCGTTACGATGCGTATTATTTCGATGATAAATTCGTACCTGTAAAATATGTAAAAAGCTGGGCGCTCGGCGTCAGGCTGCTTATAGCAAAGCTTACAGGAACATACAGCGACAGCGCAGCAGAAGCGCTCATAGAAAGCGTAGGCGGAACGGTAATATACGCCGGAGCGTTCGCGCGCATAAAGATAGGACTTATGTCGTTCGTTGCAGGCGCGGGCGTTTCGATAGCGGGCGCGATATTCCAGACCGCCTACAGAAACCCTATGGCATCGCCTAATATCATAGGCGCGACAGCAGGTGTCCAGCTTGGAAACGTCATAGTAGTAATGCTTTACTCAGCGGCAGCTGCGAGCCAGATAGTCCTGAGGTACAAATACTGCTATGGCCTTACAGCTGTCTGCGTCATAGCCGTCCTCATAATGGGCCGCCTGGCGGGCGACAAGCGCGATAATTATTCTGTCATGGAAATGGTCATGATGGGTTCGATAGTTTCACAGGCGCTCGGCGTCATTTCCATGTATATAATGTACAACATGGAGGACGAGGACATGCTGATATTCCAGCAGCTCAGCCTCGGAACTTATCTTGAAACAGACAACCTCAATGTAGCGGTCCTTATGATCGTAATGACAGTTTCTGTGCTGCCTGTGCTCATAATGCGCTACAGGATGAATATAATCGGCCTCGACGTATCGGAGACGACATCAATAGGGCTCGATCCTAAGCCGCTGCGTACGGTGGCGCAGGTATGCGGCGTCCTGATGGTAACGTCTGCGATGATACACTGCGGTCAGGTCGGCATGATATCTATGCTGATACCTTACATAGTCAGAAAATTCATAGGCTCTGACTTCAGGCACGTATGCGTTTACAGCGGGCTTTTCGGAGGAGCCGTGCTCCTCGTGTGCAGGATGCTGACTTCATTCGTGCTTGTGGCTGAGGAACCGCTGCCGGTTACTTTTGTTGTGAATATTATACTTATGCCGATATTTATGGTCGTGCTTGCAAGACAAAGGAGAGATGACATATGAGACTTGAGCTGTGCGATGTGACCTGCGGGTATTCGCCCGACAAGCCTGTTATAAAAAACATAAACATGACGCTGAACGACGGCGACGCGTGCTGCATACTCGGTCCGAACGGCGTCGGAAAGTCTACGCTTTTCAAGACTATACTCAATCTCATAAAGCCGATATCCGGTCAGGTCTGCATAGACGGCGAGGACATAAGCAAGTGGCCGTCTAAAAAGCTGTCGCGCTACATAGCGTACGTGGCACAGGCGCATATCCCGGCATTCCCTTACAGAGTGCGGGAGATAGCGATGATGGGTCGCATGGGACGAATGGGAATAGCGTCGCAGCCTTCACAGGCTGATTACGACATAGTCGAGCAGGCGCTTGAGGACGTAGGCATAAGACATCTGCGCGACAAGGTCTATACTGACATATCGGGCGGCGAAAGACAGCTGCTCATGATAGCGCGCGCGCTGGCGCAGCAGCCAAAGATACTGATAATGGACGAGCCTACAGCCAATCTCGACTACGGAAATATGGTAAAGGTCATGGAGACTATAAGGACGCTTGCCGAGCTCGGACTGTGCGTTATATTTACGAGCCACATGCCGGATCAGGCGTTCATGTGTCAGGCAAAGACGGCACTCCTCTTCAGAAATGAACCGATGGCGTTCGGCCCGGCCGAAAAGATAATAACAGAAAAGAACCTGAATGCAGCATATGACACTGACATACAGGTGCTTGAGATAATAGGCGCGAACGGCAAGCCTGTAAGAGTGGCGACACCTCGCTTCAGATAGCATAGGAAAATATAATGTAAAAACAAGGCAGGTAAATATAATGAAAGGGATAATAAGAATGGAAGAACGAGACACAGACCAGAGACAGCTTTCTGAGCAGGAAGCAGCGGCTGCAAAGGCTGCCATCGATGGCATCATCAGCAATGTCGAGCAGGTCATAAAGGGCAAGCATGAGCAGGTAAAGCTCGTAACTCTCTGCATGATAGCCGAGGGTCACGTACTCATAGAGGACATACCGGGAACAGGAAAGACGAGCCTCGTATCAGCGCTCGCAAAGTCTATAGGATGCGGCTTCAAGCGTATACAGTTCACGCCTGACGTTATGCCGTCCGATATAAGCGGATTTTCCATTTATAACCAGAAGAGCGGCGAGTTCGAGTTCAGACCGGGCGCTGCCATGAGCAACATCATACTTGCGGACGAAATAAACAGAGCGTCTGCAAAGACTCAGTCAGCGATGCTCGAAATAATGGAAGAGCGCCAGGTAACTGTAGACGGAAACACATACAAGATGCAGAAGCCGTTTATGGTACTCGCTACTCAGAACCCTATCGACTCTCTCGGTACATATCAGCTGCCGGAGGCTCAGATAGACCGTTTCATGATAAAGCTCTCGCTCGGATATCCTGAGTTTGAGGACGAGCTCGAAGTAGTGATGCACGGAAAGAAAGCAAAGAAGGACATAATGAGCATGACTGACGGCGACGCGATAAACAGCCTCATAGCTGACGCGGAGCGTGTAACTGTAGACAAGACTGTCGGCTCATACATCGTACATATAGTAGAAGCGACGAGAACGAATGCAGACGTAAAGCTCGGTTCATCGCCTCGAGGAAGTATAGCTCTTTACGCTCTTGCGCGCGCCTACGCGCTCTCAGAGGGCAGGACTTACGTAACGCCTGACGATGTAAAGTATCTCGCGCCTTACGTGCTGGCGCACCGTCTCATACTTACTCATGAGGCAAAGACTGAGAAGAAGGATCCTAAGGACATAATAAACACTCTTGTAAACCAGGTAGTAGTTCCTGTGAGCAAGGCTCAGTAAGCTTAATGTCAGATAAAGGAGCGTCATATAATGGTGCTACAAAATAAAAAAGAAAAAACGGGAATGTCGCGCGCAGCGCGCGGTAAGCGGCGCGGAGGCAGAAGGCGCAGAGCTGATAACGGCGGGCGCAGCAGCGCCGTCACGTCGGCGCTTCGCAGATGCGGCGCTGCAGTGCTGTGGCTGCTTGTCATAGGGGCAGCCGGGCTGCCGGCAGTGTTTATGAATTCATTGTACGGCTACATTCCTGTATTGTTCCTGCTTTCGGCTATGGCGATATCTGCGGGCGGAACATTTTATATGAGGAAGAAAATGGAAACTGTGGCGGCTGCAGACGATGTGAGCTGCGAGAGGGGCAGCAGCGTCGATATAGCGCTGAGGCTCGTAAACAAGTCGGCACTCTTCTGTCCGAAGGCATCTGCAGACTTGTATATATCGGATCTTTTCGGCGGAAATGATTCTGTCAGACGTATAAACTTTACGATATCGGGACACGAGGAAGTAGATTTCGGTTTCGGCATGGATATGCCGCATATCGGGCTGTACTCTGTAGGTCTCGACCACGTTGATATTTACGGCTTTTTCGGCGTGATGAGGCTGCGTGTGCCTGTGTCGTGCAGGTTTACGGCGGCGGTGACGCCGCGCATACGTCCGCTCGATGAATTCCACGTAGTCGATGAAGTCCTTTCCGAGGCTTCGACCGATACGAGGATAACTGTTGCGGGCGGTACTGATTATACGGGCGTACGTGAGTACGCGCTCGGCGACCCGATGAAGCAGATACATTGGAAGCTGTCGGCGCATTCGCGCGAGTATGTCACTAAGCTGCAGGAGAGCAGCAGGCAGCAGGAATTTTCTGTAATTCTTGATTTCGCTGCGGAGAGCGGCAGCGACCGCGAAACTATGATGGATATAAACGACTGTCTGATAGAGACGGCTTTATCGATAATAGACGATATATCGCGTCACGACGCGGCGTACACGCTTTTGTTCTGCGACTGCGCAGGAAAGGTAGTCAGGACTACCCCGACGGGACGCGACACGGATATGGAGCTTGTGCGTTCATTCTCTGTAATAACGACATCACCGGGGCCGCTCTATCCTGACGGTGCGCAGATACTCCAGCAGGAGAGCAGCGTCAGAAACAGGAGCACAAATGTCGTCATAGTCACGTCGCGTCTGACTGACGAGCTGATACAGGAAACTCTGAAGGTCCGCCGCCAGAGGCGTATGCCGGAGATGTATTTCGTGGTACCGGCCGCGTGGAGCAAGCGCGAGGTAAAGGACGCTTCGGCGCCGCTCCGCAGGCTCGACAGTATGGAGATACCTTATCATCTGATAACTACTGATGAAAATATAAAGGCTAAGTCGGTGAAGGCTGATGCGGGCGCTTTGATCGGTACTTCGGTGGGGACTTCGGCAGGCGCGCAGCAGGAGGCGGCAGACGGAAAGGACGGTGGCGTTTCATGATGCAGTATTTAAAGTCCAGACTGCCTGACTGGCTGCTGTGTACGCTGATGTCAGCCGCGCTTTCATCGGCTGTATGCTCAGGATTTGAGATGAGCTCGCCGGGCAAGGACAGCATAGCGGCACTTCTGGCAGCTGCGGCTGTCGTGTCGCTCGTTATGACGGTGCTCGCCTACAGGCGCGTGCTTACAGGTATAGGTATAGCGGCCGGTGCAGTAATAGCTGTTGCTTCGGTGACCTACCTGAAAACTGTGCATCCGCTGGCGGATGAAGCGGCGCATGCAGGATTCATATTTGCGCTGGTGTGCATTATTGCGGGTATACTCGTGTTTCTGCTGAGCAGGTCGCGTTTCGGTATAATCGTACTGTTCCTTGTCGGAAATCTTATCGGCGCAGGCGCGCACTTCCTGCAGTTTGAAAATCCGCTTTGGAGCTTCCTGCTGTTTACGGCGGCAGTTCTGATAATGTTCTTTTACAGAGTTTACATAATTTCCCTTATGAACGCCGATATGGGGCGCGTCAGGACGGGAAAATACATGACGCAGACTGTGGCCGTCTGTCTGGCTGCGGCGCTGCTCGCGTCGGGGATATTTGCAGGCATAGTAAGGCCGCTCGCCCCGCCGACGCATGATTTAAAGCTCATACGCATACTTAAGCAGATGGACATGCTTGAGGTGCTGGGCATATATAATGTAAAAACTGTTCTGAATCCGTTCAGGGATTCGTCGAAAACGCCTGACCAGTCTGATTTCTCAGACCGGAAAGGCGATGATGAAAGCGATGCGCTCGACGGGCAGGACGAGGACAGCGAGAAGGACCAGGAGGACAACGCTCTGACTGACAGCTCGCTGCAGATAAAGGCAGATGCTATAAAATACGCCTTTACGGAGTACCATCTCGGCTGGATAATACCGATAGTCATCATACTGATACTGGCTGTCGCTGTGGCTGCTGTCATGTCGCGCCGCAAACGCTGGAGAAAGGCGGTGCAGGAGCTCAGCAACGAAGAGCTTGTACTTAATTACTATGCGTACTTCCTGCGCTGTATGGCTATAGCAGGACTTAAGAAGCCGAGCCAGCAGACTCTGAGGGAGTTTGCTGAGAGTGCGTCTCATGAGCTTGAGGTGTTTGAAGGCAGAAGCGCGGGCGGCGGTGACGCCGCGGCAGGCGCGGAGGTGCATTCGGGCGCCGGGGCTGTGACATTCGGGCAGCTCTCTGACATATACGAGCGCGTGCTCTACGGGGGTATGAATATCTCTGACGAGGAGCGCGGAATGTTTGAACGCTTTTATGACGGCCTGGCCGTCGGGCTTAAGAAGCGCATGGGCGCGCTTAAGTATTTATTGAATTATATACGGTTATAACTGCGTGTTATCGCGCGGCAGGTGCCGATATAATATATTTTATTCATTTAAAGTTTAATTTTATGAAAGGGGAAAATTTATGATTTCCAAAAAGATCTTAAAGAAAACTACTGCCGTCGCAGTAGCGGCTGCTATGGTCGTTATGTCGGCAGTGCCTGCGTTCGCTGATGATATAAATGCGTCGCAGGAAGCGACTAAGGGGGGACTGACGTATAATGCTCCTACATCTGCTATGACAGTAGATAAAAACATCGTTACGGCTACAGCTCACCGTGCTGCAGCTCCTATACTCGGTATGATGGGTGTTAATGCTGTATCAGGCTTCGGTATGATAAACGGCGGAGCTCCTAAGGATCTTGCTGATGCAAAGACTCGTACAGCTCTCGGTATCTGGGGAAGCAGCATAAACTCAAAGGCTGACCCTTATTACTGGAACTACTTCTACAACTTCTATGCTCAGGCTAACGGTCTTAAGCTCGCTGACGATGCACTCATAAATGACAACGTAGCTGCAAGCCCTGTAGCTGCTGACTCTACTCTCAAGGCAGAATACGGCAACGTTTCTGTTTCACTTTCAAAGCGTCCTGACGTAGTAGTAGGCTGCGCAAGCTCAAACGGCGGAACTGATACAAACGGCTACGATGCTCAGCTCGCTACTATCAACGGCTTTGCAAAGGACAGCCAGTACTATCAGGAAGGTGATGAAAATTACTCTCCTGAGCTCGTAAGCTATCAGACTACAACTATAAAGGAAATGATACAGTCTGTTTATGCGCTTGCAGAAGGCATAAAGAATGTAGAGGACAAGACAGGTAAGACTACTCGTTACGGAGATGTTCAGACTATCGCAAGCGATTATGAGAATTACGTTTACGGTATGATCTCATATGTACGCGAGGAGCTCGCTGCTAAGAAGATAAGCCAGAAGAAGATAGCTGTAGTAACTGCAATAAATGATGACGGTACATATGATATCGCTGACAACTATTCACAGGCAGCTACATCACTCGTAAGAGCTTATGAATACGCTATGACAGTTACGACTAACCTCTGCGATGACTATGGCACAAAGGTAACTAAGGACCAGCTCCTTAAGGCTGATGCTATCCTGACATTCAACAATGAAAATATCGACCAGGTTACTCTCCGCAAGTCATTCGGTGATTCTCAGTATGATGGAATAATCCTTTCAAATACACCGTCAGCAATGTACGGCGTAACTATGAACTCTGTTGAGAATGCTATGGGCTATGCATATGTTCTCGGTGCTCTCTACAGCGATGTTATCGATATAAACCCTGTAGATCTCTGCACATACTTCTATGAGCATTTCTGCCATGTAACAGACAGAAGCGGTCTTGCTACAGTGATCCAGACTAACTTTGCTGAAACTATACTTCCAAAGGGTCTTACAGGTGTACTTTCAAACGACTACAGCTCATCAGCAATAGAATCACAGCTTGCAAAGGGCAAGACATACTACAATGCTCACAAGTCAGAGTTTACTGATGCTGAATGCACAAAGATAGGTTTGTCTGCATGGGGACATAACTATACAAAGAACACAGCTTCTGCTAAGTTCGTTATAGGCGCTGAGTCTTATACAAAGGACGGTTCATCTGTAGCAATGGACGCAGCTGCTTATATCGATACAAACAAGAGAACTATGGTTCCTGTACGTTACATAGGTAACGCTCTCGGTATCGCTGACAGCGCTATCTCTTACGACAATGCTACAAGAACAGCTACTATCGGCGATGCTAAGATAACTACAGGCTCAAAGACTATAACTACATCTAAGGGAACTACTACTATGGATACTGTTGCTGTAAACAACAACGGCAGGATCTACGTACCTGCAAGATTCATCACTGAAGCTCTCGGCGGCAGCGTTGAATGGGATCAGGCAACGAAGACTGTGACTGTAACTCTTGCAGCATAAAAATAAAACTGCGGTCTGTATATGCAGTCAGCATACAGAAGATTGAATGCAGTATAAATATATCAGCGGTGGGCGGCTGCCATTGTAAAGGCGGCAGCTGCCCGGCAGCTGAATTAAAATTTTACGAAAGGTATCATGATCGGACGGAAAAACGTCGAAAGCAGAAGTCAGAAGAGGTCTAACATGAAGGAATATAAGTGTTTCGGAAGGAACAGGATATTTAACAGAGTAACAGGAAAAATATGTATATTTTTGACGGCGATGCTTTTCGTAAGTGTTTTAATGGCAGGCTGTAAGCAGAGCCCGACTCTGCAGGAGGTGCGTTACACTGACGATGTCTCGCAGGTGGATACTGAAATAAGCCAGCTCGATCCGGAGGACTGGGGACAGCTCGAAGAACAGTTTCAAAATCAGCAGAACGATGATTCGCAGACTGACAGAGATGAAACAGATGAACGCGCTCTTGAGGACGATGATTCAAATAGCGATGAAGATACATCAGATATAAACTACAGACCGGATAAGGCGAGTGACCTTAACAGCAATGAATCACCGGACGGAAGGGCTGATGCTGACGGAAACAAGGACAGCGCCGGAACGACACAGGGTGACGGAAATGCGCCTGAGTACGTACCCGGCGATCCGAATTCCGGCAAGCAGATAGTAGACGCTTCGGGGCGTACTGTTACAGTTCCTGAAAATGTAGGCTCTGTAGTTGCAGCGGGGGCAGCTGCTCAGATGGTGGAAATGATAGGCGGAGCGGGTAAGCTCATGGCTGCCGACAGCGCACTGCTTTCCTCTTCTCTTGCAAAGACAGCGTTTTCAGATATTTCAAGCGTAAAGACATGGTGGAGCGGAAACGGCAATGAAGGTATGTCTGCTGTTGATTTCAGCGCGCTGCTTGCAGCGAAGCCTGATGTCTGCCTTGAGATAAGCGGTTCAAATGTGTTCAGCTCTTCTCAGACGTCACAGCTCACGCAAACAGGCATAGCATACGTAGTGCTTCCTGCGCTGTCATCACAGAAGAATCTTGAGAATGCGGTGACTCTTGTCGGTCAGATGTTCGGAGATGCGGGTGCGGCTAAAGCTCAGGAATATAATTCATGGGTGGAAAGTACAGTAAAATCAGTAAACGGTAAAGCTGCAAGTGGTATGACAGGTCTTTATATAAGTGAATGGGATGACAATGCGCAATATACACTTAACTCTGTTCTTACAATTCTTGGAAACACAAATAAAGGCAGTGGTTTGGCGGTTGCTTATTCTCCAAAAATGAATCAGCTTATTTCGACGTTTATGGATACGGCAGGAGTAACTAATGAGTCTACAAGGGAAAGCAGCATGCACAGAGATAGTGATTATGTGTATGTATGCCCTCAGTTTAGACTTTTTAAAGCAATTGTCAGTGGGGCAAAAGCAACTTATTATAGTGGTGATGGTGAATATGGAAGCAAGTTTGATTTATTCATTGCGCGTCAGGATAGCAGCTCTGTATATACAAGGCTTGGTTCATCTGCATATCCGGCTATAATTGTGAAGGATGATGATATTAAGGATAAGATTAAAAATAATTGGTTTTGGAATTATCATGAAACTTCCGGTGATGGCTTTATAGCACAGGACATTGTTGTTTCAGGAGTAGCTAAACCTGTAAACAGTGTAGAAGCTCCATACAATATATATGTCAACCCACAGGGCATGGTAAGCTGGGCTGACGGCAGTGTGGAATCGCCGCTTGAGGCTTACTGGGTCGCTTCAAAGTTTGCCGGAAGTTACTCAATAAGTGAAGTAAAGCAGCAGACGAGCAGCTTCTATCAGAAGTTCTTCGGATGTACGCTTTCAGCTTCGCAGCTTACGGCGATATTCGGTGAATAGATAATTGCCCGCTCTTCAAAAATGATTTATAATCCCGCCTTTGACAGTTGATTAAGGGTAAAAAGCGTCAAACCATTGGTATAACTTGGTTTGACGCTTTTTTAATATCCTCTGAAATGTAGTATTTTTTCTATTTTTTACTTCAAAAGCCGGGATTTCCTTGATTTTTAGGGGGGGGGGAATGCTATGATAGAACCAAATATGTAGTTCTGACGGCGTGCTTGCTGTAGGCTTTAGTACGGAATATTGATTCCGGGAATACCCGATCAGGACAGGAAGAGGCCGGAGCCGCGCTGATCGCAGGGCTGACCGAACCCTGATGGCGCAGCGGAGTAAAGGTGGTGATAAATTTAGAATTTCCCTATAACTAATGTTGGAAAACACTCGCAAAGTGTTCCAAAGCAAGCAGACAGAAAAAATTTAGGAGGTAACCAGAAATGAA
>CAVGAH010000040.1:0-18001 GCA_963627215.1 bacterium
CGGGAATGGAACCCGCCGCCTATAGAGGCGGGGGACATCTGGCGCTACGTTATAATTTTATAAGTGATGTATATATAGCAGGTGTATAAGATGAAGGATAAGGAAAAACAGGAAACCCCGGTGACATCGGAAAGTAGGCCGACGATGCTGCTTCACAGCTGCTGCGGGCCGTGCAGCACGGCCGTTATAGAGAGGCTTGTAGACAGGTATGATCTCACGGTGTATTTTTATAATCCAAATATAACGAACGAAGGCGAATACGAAAAACGTCTCGAAACTGAAAAAAAGTTTATAGATGAATACAACAAAACGCTCCCTGAGGATCGCCGCGTAAAGCTGAAGGAGGGCGATTACGATCCTGAAAATTATCTGATGGCTGTCAGAGGACTTGAAAACGAGCCTGAGAACGGCGACAGATGTACGAAATGCTTTGAGGTGCGTATGAGAAAAACGGCACAGGAAGCGGAAAGGCTCGGATTTGAAACGTTTGCTACAACTCTTTCTGTAAGTCCGCATAAGAATACTGAGCGTATAAATAAAATAGGCTACGAGCTTGAAAAGGAATTTGCTCCTGATTTTCTGGATGAGAGCTTTAAGAAAAAGGACGGATTTAAACGTTCTACAGAGCTTTCCGGAGAGTACGGCCTGTACAGGCAGAATTACTGCGGATGTATATTCTCAGAAAGACCGGGAGCAGGAGCAGAGGACCCGTCAAAAGAAAGAAGGCTGCCCGGTTGAAATATATAAAGGTAATAATCGACAATGTAAGCGATCATACCGATAATTTATACACATATAAATGCGATGACGACAGCGTAAAGCGCGGATCAGTCGTAAAAGTACCCTTCGGTCAGGGCAACAGAGTAAAGACTGCGTATGTTTTTGACGTTCAGGATGAAAATGTCGATAATGTACCAAGGCTGAAATCTGTAAAAGAGATACTGCCGGAGTATTCACTGCCGGATGATCTGGTGCATATGTGCGAGTGGATGAAGCAGAAATATCTGTGCCGCTATATAGACGGTATAAAGTGCGTCATACCGCCGGGAGAAGCGCCTAAAAGAGGCCGCAGGCGCGACCCTTACGAGGCTATGGATATCGAGCTGTCACAGGTTCCTGAGCTTACGCCGGAGCAGGATTCGGCACTGCACGAGATAACGCCGTATATAAAGGAAAAAAGTCATAAGACGTTTTTGATAAACGGTGTCACATCGAGCGGAAAGACAGAGCTTTACATGCGTATAACGGAAAAGGTGCTCGCTGAGGGGCGCAGCGTTATAATACTTGTGCCTGAGATATCGCTTACACCTCAGACGATAAACAGATTTATGAGCAGGTTTGGCAGCGAACAGATAGCAGTGCTGCACAGCAAGCTTACAAAGGGACAGCGTTATGACCAGTGGATGCGCGTGCGAAGCGGCGGGGCGCGCATACTTATAGGCGCGAGGTCAGGCATATACGCGCCGTTTGAGGACCTCGGAGCTGTTATAATAGACGAAGAGCACGAAGCGTCGTATAAATCCGATATGACGCCGAAATATGACACGATAGATGCTGCTGTCGAGCGCGGGAGGATATCGGGCGCTGTAGTGGTCCTTGGAACTGCAACACCATCGATAGTGTCGGAGTACAGGGCGCAGCAGGGCATATACAGGCAGCTTTTTCTCAGAAAGCGATATAATAAAACACCGCTGCCGGATGTGAGCATAGCAGATATGCGGGACGAGCTTAAAAAAGGCAACAGGAGCATATTCAGCAGAGAATTGTTCACGCGCATAAGGGGCTGCCTGGCAGCCGGAAGTCAGGTCATATTATTTATAAATCGAAGAGGATATTCGTCATTCGTATCGTGCAGGATGTGCGGCTACGTGATGAAATGTCCTGTATGTGACGTTTCACTGACGTATCATAAGTCAAGCGGTATGGCGGAGTGTCACTACTGCGGTCGCCGAGTGCGCGTGCCGCAGACTTGTCCGACTTGCGGAAGTCCGCATATAAGGCATTTTGGTATAGGCACAGAGAAGGTCGAGGAGATAACAAAAGAAATGTTTCCGGAAGCATCTGTCGCCAGACTTGACCTTGACACTGCCAGAAAAAAAGGCGAAGCAGAGCGCATACTTTCCGCTTTCAGCCGGGGAAGGACTGATATACTCGTAGGCACTCAGCTTGTGGCAAAGGGGCTTGATATCGCAAATGTTGGCCTTGTAGGCATAATAGCGGCCGATATAACGCTTAATATCCCTGATTACAGGTCCGCCGAGCGGACGTTCCAGCTGATAGTACAGGCTTCGGGACGCGCAGGGCGCGGTGAGGAAAAAGGGCATGTAGTCATTCAGACTTATTCCCCGGACAATAAAGCGCTGCTGTCGGCTGCAGCTAATGATTACAGGGCGTTTTATGAGAGTGAGATAAGGCTGCGCAGCATAACGCGCTACCCGCCTTTTACTAATATAATAAGGCTCGTGTTTTCCGGGGCTGATGAACGCATGGTCAAAACGGAGGCAGACGCTGTTTACCGTAATGTGAGCAGGGCTGAAATAGTCGAGCGCGGCGAGATACTTGCGCCTCAGCCTGCATATATGGCTTTTCTTAACGAAACGTGGCGTTATCATGTTATAATAAAAAGTCCGGTAGAAAAGACTGAGAGCTATCTGGAGCTCATAAGGGCGATAAAATCAGAAAGGCTGTCGCTGCCGGATACAAAATGTACTATGCTCGTGGAGGTCGATCCTTACAGCTTTACTTAATGTAATGTGCGGGTGTGCGGGCGCACGGGTATTTTTGAAATTTATTGCATATTAAAAATTTGAATTATTCATAAGAATTACGGAGGTAGATCATGGCACTCAGAAATATCGTTACACTCGGAGACGAGGTGCTCAGAAAAAAATGCAGACCTGTAAGTGAGGTCACAGAACGCATACAGACACTTGTTGACGACATGATAGAAACTATGCACGATGCTAACGGTGTAGGACTCGCTGCGCCGCAGGTCGGCGTTATGAGAAGGATATTCGTTGTGGATATCGGCGATGGTCCGATAGTGCTGATAAATCCTGAGATAATCGAGATGTCAGGCGAGCAGACGGGTGAAGAGGGATGTCTGAGCCTTCCGGGCAAGGCAGGTACTGTAACTCGTGCAAATTATGTCAAGATCAAGGGTCTTGACCGTGACGGCAACGAGCAGGTATACGAGGGAACGGAGCTGCTTGCGAGGGCGTTCCAGCATGAGAACGACCATCTGGACGGTGTGCTTTATATCGATAAGGCTACTGAAACATGGGAATATGAGGAATAAAAATGGCAGGAAATTTGAAAGTAATATATATGGGAACGCCTGATTTTGCAGTGCCACCGCTTAAGAGACTCGTTGCGGACGGCTATGATGTCAGGCTCGTAGTCACGCAGCCGGACAAGGCGCGCGACAGAGGAAAAAAGGTACAGGCTACGCCGGTAAAGGCTGCTGCAGTAGATGCAGGTATAGAAGTAGCGCAGCCGGAAAAAGTAAAGAATAACCCGGAATTTATCGAAAAAATTAAGGAAATAGCACCGGACATCATCATCGTAGCTGCATACGGCAAGATACTTCCTGTGGAGCTGCTTGAGATCCCGAGGCTCGGCTGCGTGAACATCCATGCGTCGCTGCTGCCGCGCTTCAGAGGTGCTGCACCTATAAACAGGAGCATAATGGCTGGCGATAAGGAAACTGGAATAACGCTTATGTATATGGCAGAGGGGCTGGATACCGGTGATATGATAGCTAAGGCTTCTGTTGAAACAGGACGCAAGGATGCTGAGGAGCTTCATGATGAGCTTTCTGAGATGGGGGCTGAGCTGCTTGCTGAATATCTGCCGCGTATCGCTTCGGGCGATATAGCGCCTGAAAAGCAGGATGACGCGCTTTCGTGCTATGCGCCTATGATATCGAAGGAAGAGGGACATATCGATTTTACGAACAGTGCATCATCAATAGACTGTTTTGTGCGCGGAATGCCTAAGCGCCCGGGTGCTTATACTGACTACTGCGGCACTCAGATGAAGATACGCGGTGCGGTCGCATCGGACAGGACTGCTCCTGATGGCACTGAGCCGGGAACTATAGTAGATGTTGACGAAAAAAATATTTATGTAGCCTGCGGTGAGGGCGTGCTCGCTGTGACTGATATACAGATGCCCGGTAAGAAAGCGGTAAAGGTCGCAGACTATCTGCGCGGAAACAGCATCGAAAAGGGTGTTGTGCTCGGCTAACTGCCGATGCTCAGACTTACTGTTAAATAATGGTGTGATATGGATAAAAACAGAAAAGCGGCCTTTGACGCGCTGCTTGAGATACAGACAAAAAAGGCTTATTCAAATATTGCGGTAAATCGCGCTGTGACGAAAAATATTCCGGATGACGAGGCTTTCGTGAGAAATCTCGTCTACGGAGTGCTTGAAAATCAAATGTTTCTGGATCACAGGCTTTCACAGCTCATGAAGCAGAAGCTAAAAAAAGTAAATCCGAAGGCGCTTACGCTGTTGCGTATGGGAGCGTATCAGCTGGAATTTGCCGACAGCGTTCCTGCTTATGCAGCTATAAGTGAGTCAGTAAATATAGCAAAGAAAGTATGCAGAGGACTTGACGGCTTTGTAAACGGCGTGCTGCGGTCGTATGAGCGCAGGAACGGTGATTTTGAAATGCCCGGCATGTCGGCGGAGCCGTCGCAGTATCTGTCTGTAAAGTATTCGTACAATGAAGATATAGCGTCGATGTGGCTCGGCATGTACGGCTTTGAAAAGACTGAGAGCATAATGAAAGCAGGTAATCAGGCTCCGCCTCTTACGATACGTGTAAACAGGCTTAAAACGGACGCTGAGATGCTCAGAACGATGCTTGAGGAAAGAGGCTTTGGTGTCGAGGCTGCATGTACGGGAAATGATGAATACGATGCTGCGCTCGATGGTCTTGCTCTGAATGTTACAGGCAACGGGCTCATAGCGTCCGAGCTTTACAGAGATGGATATTTTTCTGTTCAGGATATAAGCTCCATGCTCATGGTGTCTGCACTCGCGCCGCAGCCGGGCGATACGCTGCTCGATCTGTGCGCGGCTCCGGGCGGCAAGTCGATGTGCGCGGCTGAGTTTATGAAAGATACGGGCCGTGTGATATCGTGCGACATATATGAGCATAAGGTAGAGCTCATGAAAAAGGCTGCAGAGCGTCTGGGACTGAATTGCGTGAGAGCTCAGATGAATGACGCGCTTGCGTACAATGAACATTTTGACAGCATGGCAGATTGTGTCATAGCTGACGTTCCGTGCTCAGGTCTTGGCGTTGTCAGGCGCAAGCCTGAGATAAAGCTTCATACATCGCTTGATGATGTAAGGAAGCTTGCAGAGATACAGCTGAGGATACTGGACAATGCAGCGCGTTACGTGAAGGAAAACGGAAGGCTCGTCTACAGTACATGCACTGTGTCTGAGTATGAAAATGATGAAGTTCTTAAATTGTTCTTAAAAAAGAACAAAAATTTTTCTGTACTGAAATCAGTACAATTACTGCCAGATTCTGACAACGCTGACGGCTTTTATTTTACTGTGTTACAGCGATTTTAACAAAGCTGTAACACAAACGTAACAATAAAAAACAGGGTGTTTTGGTAGGCTGAAAACGGTAAATTGTAAAAAACTGGATTTGCCAAACTCTTTTTTTTTATGTATAATTCGAAACGTGGTTGCGGCTATCGGCAAGCTTCATTGAGAAAATCGGCAATTTTCAATGATTTTAGTCTCAACACAAAGTTACAATTTGAAAATAAGTTAATACCTTTTTGGAACGAAGGGAGTAATTATGAACTCTAAACGAATACTTAGTTTAGTCTTGTGTTTGCTGTTGTCTTTTTCATGCATCGCTTTTGCGGACGATACAGTGAGCGGTGACCAGGCAGGCGACAAGGCTGATATTACTGATTTATACGAGACCGCAGCTGATGTGTTATATATGCACGGACTGTTCAAGGGCGGTTCAAACGGTTTCGATCTTACAGGCGATTCTACAAAAGCTCAGGCAGCTATCATGGTAGTACGTCTTATAGGCGCTGAGGATGAAGTCCTCAACGGTTCTTTTTCTCATCCATTCTCAGATGTTCCTGCATGGGCTTCTGATTATGTTGGATATCTTTATCAGAAGGGTATCGATATTGCAGAAAGCAAGACTGCTCTCGGAACAGAAAATATCGACCTCGATGAATTCCTTATACTTCTTATCCAGTCTTTAGGATATGACGGTGTTACACTTTCATCATCAGCAGATGATGTTTTCGATTATGCTATTCAGATAGGACTTCTTACAGAGGCTGAAAAGGCTCAGCTTAAGGATACAGAGTTTGACAGAGGCACTATGGTATATGTTGCACATAAGGCACTCAACACTCGCGTAGCAGGAACAAAAACAACACTTTTTGAACAGCTTAAGGCGAATGGTCATATAAAATCCCTTCCGGCTCCGGACAGCATTACAAAGTACGGAAATCCTGAGGAAACTTCAGTTGCAGTTCAGCAGACAGCTGCTGTGAATACTTCGATAGGCGATACGATAGTTTCAAAGGCAAAGCCGAATCTCGGCATCAGATACAGAAGCGGCGGCAAGTCTCCGGGCACTGGTTTTGACTGCTCAGGCTTCGTAGGCTACGTAATGATGCAAAGCGGTGTATGGAGCTCACATCCTGGCAGCTGCGATGGTGTAGCTTCAAGATGTACAAAGGTCTCAATGAGCGATGCACAGCCGGGAGACATAGTTTTCTTCAAGGGTACATACAAGACATCACATGCTTACACGCATGTAGGTATTTACCTCGGAAACGGACAGATGATACATGCTTCTTCAAGCAACGGTATTTCGATAGACAATATAACATCAGGCTACTGGGCAAACCATTTTTCAACTATTGCCCGTCCGTCAACATTGATGTAAAATAGAATAGTGAAACTAAAAGAAATAATGCGATTGTCGGTTTCCGGCAATCGCTTATTCGGTATTTGGATGTATTTAGGGTGCTGTTGACTATGATGAAATTCGGATTTAAAAGTGACAGAGGAAAAGTAAGAGACAACAATCAGGATTCATATTTTTTAATGCCTGAGGAAGGAATATTTCTAGTGGCCGACGGGGTCGGCGGGCATACGCACGGCGAGCTTGCGAGCAGGACGGCTATGTCTGATATTGCAGCATTCGTGCGTGAGAATCCTATTCCGTATGGGGCGGAGGATGAGCTGATAAAGCAGTATTTCTGCGATCTGACACTGCTCGTGAACGAGCATATATACACTATTGCGGGTGAGCAGGCTCCGAGGGGCATGGCTACGACGCTTGTAATACTTTATATAGAGGGCGATAAAGCTCATGCGCTCAATGTGGGCGACAGCCGCATCTATCTGATACGCGGCGGGGTGATGACTCAGATAACTGAGGATCATACATTTGTAAATACGCTTGTAAAAAAGGGCATAATATCAGAGGAAGAGGCAAAGACTCATCCTGACAGAAACATGATAACAAAAGCTATAGGAGCTGACCGGACTGTTGAGCCGGACTTCTATACTTTCGACATAAAAGAGAACGATGTCATCATAATGTGTACAGATGGTTTGTACAATGAGGTCTCATCTGATACTGTGGTACAGATGGTAAACGAAGAGGATGACATGAGAAAGCTGTGCTCTGACCTTGTAGACAGGGCAAACAGCAACGGCGGTGGTGATAACATCACTGTGGTAAGTGTTAAGATATAGAGGGGGAAACAGAATGGCAAGCAAAATACTTGCAGGAAGATACGAGCTGCTTGAAAAGCGCGGCGACGGCGGTATGGCCGTTGTTTATAAGGCTAAGGACAGACTTCTTAACAGATTTGTGGCTATAAAGATCCTTAAGCCTGAATTTATAAGAGATCCTAAATTTGTTGACAGCTTCAGGCGAGAGTCTCAGGCTGCGGCAGGGCTTTCGCATCCGAACGTGGTTTCCGTTTTTGATGTCGGCAAGGAAGGAAATATATATTACATAGTAATGGAAATGATGGAGGGCGATACACTGAGCGATGTTATCAGAAATGAAGCTCCGCTCGGAGAAAAGCGCGTTATCGAAATAAGCCGTCAGATAGCTGCCGGTCTCAGCGCTGCTCACAAAAAGAACATCATTCACAGGGATATAAAGCCGCATAACATAATATTTTCTGATGACGGCGTCGCTAAGATAACAGATTTTGGTATTGCAAAAGCAGTTAAAAATGGAACTATTGTAAATACAAATACTACAGTGCTCGGTTCTGTTCATTACCTGTCGCCTGAGCAGGCGCGCGGCGGTTTTGTAGATGCAAAATCAGATATATATTCGCTCGGCATAGTAATGTATGAAATGCTTACAGGCAAGGTGCCTTTCGACGGTGAAAATGCTGTGAGCGTTGCAATGATGCATATAAACGGTAAGGTGCCTGCACCTTCGATAGAAAATCCTGCTGTATCGTCGCTTATGGATGCAATAGTTCTGAAGGCGACTGCAAGACAGCCGGGAGACAGATTTGCGTCTGCTGATGAGCTTATAGTGGCTCTTAATGATGCAGAAGAGGGCATAGTAATGTCTGCAGCTGCGTCAAGGCCTACGATGATGTACGGCGTGAATGACATTCATGCTGCGGGATATGACCGCGGAGCGGCTGATGAGATAGAGGTCAGCAGCTTTGAAGATCTTATGGATGATGTGGATACTCCGCATTCAGGCGCGCACAGCGGCACATACGGTCAGGCTCAGCAGAGCGGTTATGACGGATATAATGATTATGAGGATTATAATGACGGCTCTGCCGATGAATATGTAAAGCCTAAGAAAAATAATAAAACAGCTGCAGCTAAGAGCAGAGCGGCTGTAAATGCTGCCGAGAGGAAGAAAAATAAGCGTTCGCAGATACTCGGTATAGTTCTTGCGCTCATATGTGCTGTACCGCTGAGCTTACTGCTGATGAACGTTGTAGGCGGAGGCAGCGGAAAAACTGTAGAGATACCTGATGTTACAGGTATGACTGAGGAACAGGCTGCCGCTGAACTCGACAAGTACGGCCTTAAATACAAACTGGGAATATCGGCAATAAGTGATGAATATCAGGAAGGACAGGTAGTATCAACAGACCCTGATATCGGGAAATCTGTCAAGAAGGGCTTTACTGTAACGCTCATACTGAGCCGCGGCTCTGACAGTGAAACTGTAAAGACTCCTACGTTTGTAGGCAAGAAGCTCAAGGATGCTGAATCGCTGCTCGAGTCGTATGATCTCAAGAAGGGCGATATATCTTATGAAGCGAGCGATATGCCTGAGGGGTATATAATAAGTCAGGATCCTGAACCCGGAACTGAGATAAAGACGGGTGAAAAGGTCAATTTCGTTGTAAGCCAGGGAGCGGAGGACAGTGGTATAGAGGTACCTGACTTGAAGGGCAAGACTGAGAGTGAAGCTAAGAAGATGCTCGAGGCTGTAGACCTTAAGCTCGGTAAGGTCACTACTGAGCATTCAGATACTGATGAAGGACTTATTATAGGTCAGACTAAGGCCGCAGGATCTTCAGCTGAAAGCGGAGATTCTGTAGGTATTACTGTCAGCAGCGGTCCTGAAAAGAAGTCTGAGCCTGTTTCGATCCCTATGAAGATAGATTACAGCGAGGCGCAGAACGAAGTATTTACGCTTACCGTAACAGTTACTGACGGAAACGGCCTTCATTATATAGTAAATAACCAGTCAAGGATAAAGCATGACGGAAGTGAAACTGTGACGCTTACGGGAACAGGAACAGGAACTGTAAGAGTAATAATGGATAATGAAATAGTTTACGAAGGAACTGCTGATTTTGATACAGGAGCGCTGAGTTGATAGAGACAGGTACGATCGTAAAGGGAATAGCCGGATTTTATTATGTGGATACCGGTGAAAAGGTATATGAATGCAAAGCGCGCGGCGCTTTTAAGAATGCGAAGCTTAAGCCGGCTGTCGGCGATAATGTTGATATAGATGCAGCGGAGGACGGCTCGGATACAGGCGTTGTCGTAAAGATACATGAGCGCAGGAATAATTTCCTGCGCCCACCTGTAGCAAATATAGAGCAGTTTGTGGTAGTGTCGGCGCTGACCGATCCAAAACCTAATTTTTCGGTAATAGATAAATTCCTCGCAGTGGCGGAGATGAACAACGTTGACATAGTTCTGTGCTTTACAAAGAGCGATCTCGTTTCCGAAAAAGAAATAGAATACATGAAGGAAGTATACAGTAAGTGCTATCCGGTCGTATTTCTTGATTTAAAGCAGGAAAACGGCATAAATGACCTTATGCCGTATCTTTTTGAGAAAAAAAGCGCTCTTGCAGGTCCGTCAGGCGTAGGAAAGTCTACGATACTGAATGCGCTCAGAAGCAAGCAGAGCGAAGGATACGAAGAGGCGGAGACTGGCACGGTGAGCGAAAAGACGAAACGCGGCCGTCATACGACGCGTCATGTCGAGCTGTTTAAAATGGATTTCGGCGGTGCTGTATTCGATACGCCAGGATTTACGTCGTTTGATGCGCCGGATGTTCAGGAGGACGAGCTTGAGGAGCTCTTCCCTGATATAGCGCACTACAGAGGGCAGTGCAGGTTTAACGGCTGCAGGCATGTAAATGAGCCGGGATGTGCTGTAAGAGCGGCTGTGGAAGCCGGTGAGATACACGAAAAGCGTTATGCGTCTTATCTGTCGCAGCTTGAGGAGCTGCGCGAGCGTGAACGGAGAAAATATCAGTAAGAGAGTTTAATGGAGGAAGAACAAAATGAAAAGACTTGCGCCGTCGATATTATCGGCTGATTTCGCAACACTCGGAAGCGATGTAAAAATGATAGAGGATGCAGGAGCGCATCTTGTTCATGTAGATGTAATGGACGGTCATTTTGTTCCTAATATAACGATAGGTCCGCTCGTTGCTAAAAGCCTTGTCGGAAAAACAGGCCTTCCTCTCGATGTTCATCTTATGATAGAGGATCCGGATAAATATATAGCTGAGTTTGCAACTCCGCAGACTGAGTTTATAACGGTACATCAGGAGGCATGCACGCACCTGCACAGGACTGTGCAGGCGATAAAGGCTCTCGGAGTAAAGGCAGGAGTAGCGCTTAACCCTGCAACTCCGCCGGAAACGCTGGAGTATATACTAAGTGATGTGGATATGGTGCTTGTAATGTCTGTAAACCCGGGATTCGGAGGACAGAAATTCATACAGTCGTCGCTTAAAAAGGTTAAAAAGCTCGCAGAAATGAGAAAAGCCGGCGGATATAATTTTGAGATAGAGATAGACGGCGGTGTAGGCCTTGCCAATATAAAAGAAGTAAGCGATGCAGGCGTCGATATATTTGTAGCCGGAAGCGCCGTATTTGGCGCTGAGGATGTTGATGCGCGTGTTAAGAATCTTATAGGGCTTATGAAATAATATGATATTTTGAAACGGTATTGCATTGTATATGTGATGCCGCTTTTTTGTTTTTGTCTTTATGAAAAAGCGGCCGGGACACCGGTCGGTACGGTGAGTGTGGGCCGGCGGGCCGGCGCGGTTTTGGTATTTATTCATTTAATTATTCCTGTTTTTGTCATAAATAAATCTATTGATTCCATATGAGGGAATGTGTCATTATTAATTTCCAGTAAAAATATAAAATTACATAAAAAACCAAAAAAGTTGTTGACATTATAATAACCTTGTTTTATCCTATGATTACAGGATATGTAAATCTTACTTCGAAATGGGAGGCGGAAAGGAATGAAGAATACTAAACTTATCATAGGCGCAGTCCTTATGATAGCGGCGATAACAGGGTTTACCTTCTGGGAGTCGCACGGAAGAGACATGGTTTATGAAACTGAGCTTGCGGTGGCTTCGACTGATATACGGCAGGGCGAGCTCATAACTGACGCGAACGTCGAGATCAGGGGGATCGGAAGTGATTATGTGATGAGCGGAGCTGTAAAAGGTGAACGTGTAGGCGACATCGTGGGAAAGAAAGCAAAGCAGTATATACCGGCAGGAGGACAGATATCTCAGGATTTTCTTACAGATGAAAATGATATCGTTTTGAAGGACGGAGAATCTATCTACTGCATAGGCGAGGATATGATAGGCATGGTCAGCAGCTCGCTCAGAAGGGGTGACCGGGTGCATATATACGGCGGTGCAGGGAAAGAGGACCTGGGCTCATATACAGTAGCGTTTGTAAAGGATAATGCAGACCGCGAGGTGAAAAATGCGGAAGAGCTTAAAAATGACACGCCGCTGGCGCGCGAAGAGAGCAATTACAGCATAAGCAGTATAGAAATAGTATGCACGCGAGATGCGTATGCACAGCTTAGTGATTATGTGGTCGATTCTGAAAAAACGCTTACGATAGTTCAGGAGGTAGGCTGATGCCGTCATTCGTAAAGAAATACGATAATGTCGTTTCATTTCATGGGAGCGACCACAAGACGGGCGTTACGATGCTGGCGCTTTCGGTATGCGCTGATATGTGCAGGAAGCATCCTGATAAAAGCGTTATGTTCATAGGGATGAACGGGCGTCCGAGCTGCGAGTACGTTAAAGAGGAAGCGTCAAGCATAGAGGATATAAAGCTGCACCTGGACAACAGGACGCTTACTGCTGAGGAAATCAAAATGATGTGCCGCAATAAACAGAATTTTTATCTGCTGTCTGGGATAAAGGATATCATCAGAGAACGTGAATTTTTTCCGGAAACGGCGGAATATCTGCTTAAGACTATAGCGGCGTGCTTTGACATTATAGTATGCGATACGGGAAACGATCCGGATAACGGTCTGGCTATAGGGGCGCTTCACGGAAGCGGGCAGTCGTACTGTGTGGTGGCACAGTGCGAGAGCAGCGTGAGTGAGTTTGAAAGGCGCAGATGGCTTTTTAAAAAGCTTGGCATAGATTTTGATGCGCTCGTGCTGAATAAATATTTCCCCAAAGACCCGTATGACAGGGAGTATCTGTCAGAAAGACTGGGAAAGGGAATGGGGGATTTTCTGACCGTAAGGATGGCGGGATATGGAAGACAGGCTGAGATGGATCATCAGACGCTGCTTGAGTACAGGAACGATGCTTATGGGCGCGATATAGCGGCTCTGTCTGAACGCATAATGTCAAAGGCCGGTATAACGATAAAAAATGAAAGGAGGAAACGCTTGTGGAGAACAGGTTCTATCTGGCTGACAGAGTAGGCGAGCAGTATATGCCGGAAATACTTTCTGAAGGAAATTTTGAAAATATATGCAAAATGGTAAAGCAGGTATTTGACGCGGCATGGAAGGATGAACGACTGAATACAGAGGCGGCTCTGCGTATACAGAAAAGGGCGATAATCGGATATGAGCATGAAATGAAATATTTCCTTGAGCGCATATCAAAAATACTGAGTGAAACAGGAAATTCCAGAATGATATATCCGCGCTGGTACAGCTCCCCGGAGCTAGCGGTCTATCATGAAAACTGGGGGCTTTGCGGACTTGCTGAATGGTTTACTCCGAGGTACAGAGAAAGCAGCTCGGCTAAGATAATAGGCGACAGAGTGTACTTTATGAATAATGGAAAAATGACGCTGCAGCCGCAGCGCATAAGCACCGAGAGGAGGCGGCAGATGATAAGGTCGTTTCTTCTGCTGACGCCTGACGAGCGCCTTAATAAAGACGTGCATGAGATATATCTTCTCGATGGGACTCGAGTGACTATATTTAACGGCAGTCTGACGAAGCCTGACCAGGATGTAATGATCTTCAGAAGATACACTGTACCGGTGTACAGATTTGAGGAACAGGCGGCTAGAAAGACTATACCGATGGAAAGCATACCGCTTTTTAAAAGTATGGTGAAGCTTGGATACAATATAGTTTTCTCGGGTGCGGTAAGGACGGCAAAGTCATCGTTTTTATCGACGTGGCAGAGCTATGAGGACAAGTCGCTTGAAGGCGTAATGGTAGAAACAGACCCTGAGATAAGGATGCATCAGCTTATGCCGGAGGCTCCTATAGTCCAGCTCGTTGCCGATGATGACAAGCTCGGAGGGATAATAAAAAATCTTCTGAGAAGTGATGCTGATTATTTCATTATTGCAGAGGCCAGGAATGGTATTGCCGTCGATACTGCGGTGAAGATATCCTCAAAAGGGAACAGAAGGCTCAAGATGACGTTTCACGAGAGGGAGCCGTGTGATTTCTGCATGGATGCAGCGGCCGAAATAGTAAAGTCAATGGGCGGTGACCTGCAGATGACGGCGCGAGCCGTCGCAAAGAGCTTTGATTATATATTTCACTTTGTGCAGCTTAAGGACAAGAGCCAGAAAAGACTGAACTCTATATATGAGATATCGTATGACGATACGATGCGTTCTGTACATTACCACAGGCTGTGCGAATATGAGCCGGAAACTGATTCCTGGAAGTGGGCTTATCATATTTCAGATGATAAGCAGAAGACCGGTGAGGACGAGGATGCTGAGACGTTTTTAAGATTCAGAGAGCTGCTGGCTGAGCTGGGAGGTGGAGAACATGCTGTCGATGTTTCGCGATTATGCTGATCACGTTTTTCTTGCGATGTTCGTGTCCGGAATATTCTTTATTATAGATGATGATATAAAGCTGCTTGTAAACCGGCTTGATCTCAGACGCTCACTCAGGATGGAACAGATGAATGTGAAAAAGACCGGAAGCATAAGTCATCATATAACTCAGCTGCTCGATATGCTTCCCGGCAGGAAGCGCAGCGCTTCCGGGTTTATAAGGGTGTCTGTGACAGCAGCGGCTGTTGTGTTTGTAATAACTGCTGTCGGCGTGGGAGCTCCTGTATGTTTTATTACAGCAGCATTAGCTCTTGCAGTACCGTATGTTTTTCTAAGATTCAGATGTGAAAAACTGCGAGCTGAGGTGAGCGGTGAGCGTGAAAAGCTTATGACGCTTATGCTGTCTGCATATAGAATGAATAATTTAAATATTGAAAAAGCAATAGAATATGCCGCTGCACAGACAGAAGATCTGCCGCATACATCCCCTGTACTGTCGACGATGCTTCTGAGACTCCGTGAGTGCAGCAATGAAGATGATGTAAGAAGAGTGACTGATGGTTTTGCAGAGGCGACAGGAGGCTCGTGGGCGCGGTCTCTTGCTGTAAATATAAGGCTGGCGTATGTTCACGGGCGCGATATACATATAACGCTTGAGGAGCAGCTGAAGCAGACTGCTGAGACTAAACAGCTCATGCAGGAGAGGATGCGGTCAAATAACGAAAGCATCCGTATGACTGCGTTTATGATCCCCGCTACTATAGCGGTAACTGCGGCGCTTGCAGCCGGGCAGATGAATATGTCTCTGCTGCAGGTAGTGAAAGCTCAGTTCAGTGACAGCACCGGCTGTATGCTTTTTATTGCGATAATAGTGTTGTTTATCTTTAATCTGGCGTCTACACAGCTTTTTCTTAAAAAAAGGACAGATCTGTAGTTATGTGTAATGTCAGAGGAAATATTGTATGAACAACATTGAAATAATTGCGGCAGCAGTAAGTGCGTGCATAGCATTGTCGGCAGTGTGCGGTACTGCGCTTGCTGGAAGTGAGCTGAAGAAAATGATCAAAGGCGGCTCTGCGGCACGATTCATAAGGCTTTTCAGGAAGCAGGCTGCGAAGGCGCGCGATGAGATAAGGTCTCTGAAAAAAGTAAGAGGGATACTGAGTGCCGGACATATAAAAAAAGAAATGTCAGAAGGCACTGCGCTGATGAGAAACAGGCTGGCATCATGTGAAGGAGCGAAGCTGACTACTGATGTGATGCTCGAGGAGCTTATGGCAGAGTCGGATGTACTGAAATATCCGTACGCAAGGATGCTGTCACTGCTGCGGACTGAAGAACGCGGGCGTGCTGTAAATGAATTTGCAGGGCTTGTGAGAGATAAGGATGCAGAGGGATATGCGCGGATGATAATAATGCTTGATGATATGGAGCCTTCTGATGTGTATGAAAGTGTTGTTTCTTTTCAGAAGAGCATGAAGGAGGAGCGTATTACGGAAATAAAGAAACGCGATGAAGCCATAAGCGATATTCTTTATATTCCTGTTGTTTTTAACCTGCTGCTCGTGTTTTTTAACTTTCTTTATATTGCATATTTCATGCAGCAGAAGGATATGCTCGAGTTTTTTATATAGAAACGGTGTACTGAGCGCTGAGGAAGCACGCAGCAGGTGCCGTGAGGCACATTTATTAAACAGGATATTATGTGAAGCATCATAGGGATATAGCGGACTGTATACAGGTAATGAGTTGATGCAGAGCGAATATCATAGATTTATTTATTTAATTTTTTATTTGAAGGAAGGCAGAGGCCTTCAAGAAAGGAAAAGGGTTGTAAAGTATGAAGCAGTTGATAGTTATGATCTCAATGATCATGGTCGGAATCGCTATCGCAGGTATTGTTTCAGGTTTCGGAGACAAGGCTGTAAATCTTGGAAAAGCAACACAGGAGAAGCTTGTAGTGGAAGACATAGTAAAGGTCCCAGCTGTTGAATAATGAAGCAGTTTATCGTATTCCTGGCGATGGTGTCACTCGGCTGTGTGCTGTTTAACATTATTGCCGGGGATGATGAGGGCTCGTTTTACAGCAGCGCCGGAAGGATATGGTGCGCTGAACTGGAGATGGCGAAATGAAGCAGTTTATCGTGCTGCTGGCCGTGTTTCCGCTCATGCTGGCTTTTATGCTTCAGTTTGCGGCTCAGCAGAAAACTGATTACAGGATACAGCTTATAAATAATGCTGTGGAAAATGCGTGCGAGAAAGCGAAAACTGAAGGGCGTTTTTCTGAAAATAATGTGAGCGGGCTCAGGGCTTCACTGGCTGATATATCCGATTGCAGCGAGGAAGACATAGAGATAAGCGTTTCAGAGGAAACGAAATACAGGACCGGCCGCTACGATGAGCGTGAAATGATACAGTACCGTGTCGCCGTTCCGATAGATGGGCTTATGGCCATGCCGGGTCTGTTTGGAATATCTGCAGAGGATAACGGTATGATATATGTGCTGGAGAATGAGTTTGCGAGTGAGAAAGTGATGTAGTTAAGGAATGATGTAATATGAAAGTGTTTTTAACATTTATGGCTCTTTTTATAGTCAACATAAATATGATGGTGTTTCATGACGATATGAGGATATACAACAATATCAAGGGGGATATAGAGAGTGCAGCTGAAAATTGCGCCCATGGAGCGTCAACATATTTTGACCTTGAAAAGTATGCGGAGGGAACCCTTGAATATGACAGAGAGCAAGCGGCGCGTCTTATAGATGATGTAAAGGCTCGTTGTATTGATAGCGACAGAAAGGGTCATATAAAGGAGCTTCATATTACAGCGTATTTTTACGACGGATCGGGTATATGTCATGTTGTCGAGGACGGGACAGAAAAGGCGGAGTTCAGATTTGAATTCCCATATACGTATTACAGCGAAGGACACAGCAGCGCCGGTGACGGCGGCGGAGAACGGATCATTATAAATGAACCCTCTGTCGGGGTATTTGTGAAAGCAGAGATAAGGGATCCGTTCCGTCAGCCGTTTATCGGCACTGAGACAGTGACAGGATACTGCGTCTACGGAAATAAGCCGGCCTGAAAATTATGTAAAAGATACAAATATGCCTTTAGAATAAAAGGATATTAGCTTGATATGAAGGAATTCATCATATATAATTAAGAGATAGAATTTTGTCGGTATATCGGCTGAAAGGCATAAATATATCAGATCAGGCTAAAAAGCCTGCCGGCAAGTAGATGGAGGATAAAAATGATTAAAGTTACACTGGCTGACGGAAGTGTCAGAGAGGCGGAAGACGGAAGCAGTGTCCTCGACGTTGCCAAGAGCATCAGCAGAGGTCTTGCTAAGGAAGCAGTTGCAGCAAAAGTTAATGGTGAGATACAGGGAACCGGCTATGTTC
>CAVGAH010000041.1:0-17731 GCA_963627215.1 bacterium
ATGCTTGTCAAAGGTACAGTTACAGACGAAGATATCTGCGAGATCACCGGATGCACTCAGGAATTTATCGACAGCATACGCAACTCTGAAAACACTGATATGTAACTCTGCTGTAAATAGCACATTTAAAGCGTAGCAGAGCACTGACAAGCTCGCTTGATCAGTGATGTTTTTATTATCTTACACAAAAAATCGGCGCGCAATATCGCATATCGCAGTATTTAAGCTTTATCAGGTCTTTTCTGCTTTTATGCGTCATGCGCGCCGTATCTTTTATTTTTATACATCGTCTATTTACGATTTGATTCCTGCTTTATTTATCATGCTCGCCAAATACCCTGCGCCGAAGCCATTGTCGATATTCACGACGCTTACTCCACTGGCACATGAGTTCAACATTGATAAAAGCGCTGCCAGTCCGTTAAAGGACGCGCCGTAGCCTACGCTCGTCGGCACTGCTATTACCGGACAATCCGCCATACCGCCTATTACGCTCGCAAGAGCGCCTTCCATGCCCGCTATCGCTATTATTACCTTTGCGCTCATTATAACGTCCATCTGCGCCATAAGCCTGTGTATACCTGCCACGCCTACGTCATAAAGGCGCGTGACACGATTTCCGAGCGCTTCTGACGTCTTTGCTGCCTCTTCAGCTACAGGCATGTCGCTTGTACCGGCAGTTGCGACCACGATATTTCCTACGTTGGACGGCTGCGGCATTTCCCCGGCTATGCCTATTTTGCTGAGTTCATCATAAGCAAAAACATTCTTCCCGTATGCTTCCTCGCTCCACTTGCCTGAGGCTTCCGTTCCCGTACTAATAAATCCGAAACGCTCCCGCAGACTCCCGCCTGCCAGTTCAGCCGCCTCATGGCTCATCCTCGTTATAAGCACGGTCCTCTGTCCGCTTTCGAGCAACGCCGCCGCTATGTCGGCTATCTGCTGCGGCGTTTTTCCCGCACCGTATATTACCTCCGACACGCCCTGGCGCACGCCTCTGTGAAAGTCAGGGCGCGCGAATCCCATATTTCTGTATGACTCAAGCGGCTCTTCCTTTATTTTAAGCATCGCGTCATCTACAGACGCAGTGCCGTCCGCCACCTGTTCCAGCAGTTTTTTTATTTCATCCTTATTCATTTAATTATTTCCTTTTGAATATATCACCAATATATACATTTATAGATTCTACGCCTGCAGCGTCCATGAGCTCATCATCAAAAAGCAGCTCGTCCGTCGGTCCGTCGGCAAAAACACTGCCCTTTCGCAGCACTACGGCGCGACGGCATACCTCTGCCGCAAACGTCAGATCATGCGTAGCTATCAACATCGTATGCGGCAGCGATTTCAATACATTTATAAGATTCCTGCGCGCCTTCGGATCAAGGAACGCAGTCGGCTCGTCAAGTATCATTACCGAAGGCTTCATCGCGAGGACTGTCGCCATCGCAGCCATACGCTTTTCACCGCCTGAAAGCTTGAGCGCCGTGCGGTCGCGCAGATGCTCTATTCCAAGCAGCTTCAGTCTGTCCTCTACTCTGTAGCGTATAGATTCCTCATCAAGTCCCATATTGCGCGGGCCGAATGCTATGTCGTCATATATAGTCGGCAGGAAAAGCTGGTCATCGGGATTCTGAAACACTACGCCTGCGCGCCGCCTTATATCCGTCAACGTTGATTTTCCAAGCTTTACGCCGTCTATCTCTACGCTGCCGACCGACGGCAGGACTCCCACCATAGACAGTATCAGCGAGCTCTTTCCTGCGCCGTTTGCCCCGATAAGTGCCAGATGCTCGCCATCGTTTATATTCATCGTTATATTATCAACGGCAGTCGTGCCGTCAGGATATTTTACAGTGAGTTCTTCTATTTTTACCATAATATCGTGTTTCCTATAACAAGTGAAATATCAATAATTCTGAAAATGACCGCTGAACCGCCTGCGAGTATTATAAATGCCCGATCCGATGCGGTCATCCTGCGCCGCGTCCCCGCGGCTCTGTCGAGCGTGTAGCCTCTGCAGAGCATAGCGTGATAAACACGCTCGGCTCTGTCTACGCTGCGCAGCAGCAGCTGTCCTATGAATGCGCCAAAATATTTTATTTCAGGCCATTGCGCGCCTCCGGCGCGCAGCCTGTACGACGTCAGCATAGTCGACGCTTCTTCTGCAAGCACACTTATATACCTGTATATCATCTCAAACAGCCGCACAAAGAGCGCCGGAACGTGCATGCGACGCAGCTGCGCCGTAAGCTCCGAAAATGGCGTTACAGCTACGAGTATGAGGACCGCGCTGACGCACAGTACAGTCCGCGCGAGCAGCACGAGAAACGACATCTCGCCTGCTGTCAGCGTAAGCGCGCCCAGGCGCGCCCACGGCTCTCGCTCTATTATAAGGTTGCTCACGCCCGCAAAGACGCAAAAGGGCAGCGCGGCTGCCGCTCTCGGGAGTATCATTCTGTATGGTATGTCGGCAGCCGCCATAACGACCGCCGGGTATATCAGAAACGGCGCAAGCCTTCCGAGCGCATGGCGCTCAAGCGATACCACGCATATTATATATATTACAGTGACAATTATCTTTACCGCCGGATGCAGCCGGTGTACGGTCGTCCTCCCCGCCGCAAGCTGCTCCAGCGAATACATTTCGTTTAATTTGCTTCGTATATCCGCCATATCATGCCTTTCTTTTTCAGTTTACGTTACCACGAACGGCGCAGCGAATCAAGTGTGACGACAAAATCCTTGACTTCAAGTAAGCTTTAAGTGTTATAATAGCCATTATCTGAATTTCGGAATAATACATGTATTTTTAAATATTAAAATGAGGTAATCTTTATATGCATATGTCAGACGCGCTGCTTTCTCCGACTGTCGGGGGAATAATGTACGCAGCATCGGCGGCCGCTGTCGGCTGGTCGATATATAAAATGAAAAAAGATGATGCGGCGGATCCCGGCTCTGCCGGAAGCTTTGACGGCGGCTTTGATTCAGGTAAGCTGCCGCTGATGGCTGTCGCGGGTGCGTTCGTATTCGCTGCTCAGATGATAAATTTTACTATACCCGGAACAGGCTCAAGCGGGCATATAGGAGGCGGCGTGCTTCTGGCGGGGATGCTCGGCGGGTGTCCGGCGCTGCTGACTATAGCAGCGGTGCTCATAATACAGTGCCTTTTCTTTGCTGACGGCGGGCTGCTGGCGCTGGGCGCCAATATTTTTAATATGGGTGTTATTCCCTGTCTTATCGTTTATCCGCTGATCTTCAGGCCGCTCATGAAATGGGCGGCACGCGGCGGAGCCGGCCGGAGGCTTTTATCCGGGCGGATGAGCGCGGCAACTGTACTATCCGCGGTCATCGGCCTGCAGCTCGGCGCTTTCTGCGTTGTCCTCGAAACTGCTGCATCCGGAATAACGGCGCTTCCTTTTTCTACGTTCCTGCTGCTTATGCAGCCTATACACCTTGCCATCGGAGCTGTTGAGGGTATAATAACTGCTGCAATATTTACTTATGTAAATAACTCGCGTCCTGAAATACTGCTTTCCGCTATCGGTGTAAACAGCGCTGATAATACCGCTGTCAGCGGCACGCACGGAAGTATGAAAAAGACTGTATGCGTCCTTGCTGTGCTTGCGTTCCTCATCGGCGGCGGGCTTTCGCTCTTTGCTTCTTCGCATCCTGACGGGCTCGAATGGTCTATAGAAAGGATAACAGGGTCAACTGAGCTTGAATCGAGAGACAGTGCGCATAACGCTGCGCAGTCTGTACAGGACAAGACTTCCATACTTCCTGATTATGATTTTGCAGACGGAACGTCCGATAACAGCCATGTCAGCGGCACGAGCGTTTCGGGTATAGTCGGTGCGGCTATGACTTGTGTGCTTGCAGGCGCTGCGGGCGGTATCCTCGTGCTTTTAAAGCGCCGCAACGGGCATAAAAAGCAGTAAGTACTTAACTTCATATATATTTAAAAAGGCTGAGACGCTTTCTTTACGATTGCGTGTCAGCCTTATTTTTTATCAGTTGGTCGGTTGATCTGTGGGTGCGCCGGCGCACGGCAGGTTTTTGACCTTATTACTGCATTCTTGCAGTTTTATATTTGATAATTTAATTATCTGATTTTTATATGAACCTCGCGGAGCTGCTGTTCCGTTACCTCACTCGGTGAACCGAACATGAGGTCCTGAGCATTTGAGTTGAGCGGGAATGCTATTACTTCGCGGATGTTTTCCTCGCCTGTGAGCAGCATCACGATACGGTCCACGCCAGGTGCCATGCCTGCGTGAGGTGGCGCACCGTACTGGAACGCGTTGTAGAGAGCGCCGAACTTGCTCTTTACTACTTCCTCGTCGTAGCCTGCTATCTCAAACGCCTTTACCATTACGTCAGGACGGTGGTTACGTACTGCGCCTGATGACAGCTCGTAGCCGTTGCAGACGATATCATACTGGTAAGCGTTTATCTCAAGCGGATCCATGTTTTCGAGCGCTTCCATCTCGCCCTGAGGCATTGAGAACGGGTTGTGCGTGAAATCGATCTTGCCTGTTTCCTCGTTTATCTCGAACATAGGGAAGTCAACGATGTAGCAGAACTCAAATCTGCCTGTGTCTATCATATCGAGACGCTTTGCGACTTCTGTTCTTATCTGTCCTGCGTACTTTGCTACTACGTCCTTTTCGTCACTTATGAAGTAGAGGACGTCATCAGGCTGAAGCTCTGCGAGCTGAGCGATCTCCTTTTTCTGGTCGTCAGTCATAAACTTGTCGATAGGTCCTTTGTAAGTCATGTCTGCGTTTACGCTGATATAGCCAAGACCCTTCATGCCGATGCTGAGCGCGTACTTTTCCATGTCCTTGAACCATCTCTTAGACTGCTTTGCAGCGCCCGGTACGCGGATAGCGCGGACGATCTTGCCCTTGAATGCAGGGAAGTCTACCTTTGCGAAGAAATCGCTCAGGTCGATTATGATGAGCGGGTTTCTCAGGTCAGGCTTGTCCGAACCGTATTTGAGCATAGCTTCCTTGAACGGGATCCTTCTGAACGGCGGCTTTGATACCGGCAGATCAGAGAATGTCGTGAACGTATCGTACATTACTTTTTCAGCTACTGCGAAAACGTCCTCCTGAGTAGCGAATGCCATTTCAAAGTCGAGCTGGTAGAATTCGCCAGGTGAACGGTCGAGACGCGCGTCCTCGTCACGGAAGCAAGGCGCGATCTGGAAGTAGCGGTCAAATCCGGAAGTCATGAGAAGCTGCTTGAACTGCTGCGGTGCCTGCGGCAGAGCGTAGAAGCAGCCTTTGTGTTTTCTGCTCGGTACGAGGTAGTCACGAGCGCCTTCCGGTGAAGATGCTGCGAGTATAGGAGTCTGTACCTCGAGGAATCCCATATCTTCCATTTTATGTCTGAGATATTTTATTATCTGCGAACGGAACACGATGTTGTCGCGAACCTTTGAGTTTCTGAGATCGAGATACTTGTACTTAAGTCTCATATCCTCTCTTGTTTCCTTTGAACGCTCTATTTCGAACGGCAGGTTCGGCATAGAAGGTCCGAGGAGCTGAACGCTGTCAGCCTTTACTTCTACGAGGCCTGTAGCGATGTTAGGGTTTACTGTCTCAGCGTCTCTTTCGAGTACCTTACCTGTTACGAGGACTACAGTTTCCTTGCAGAAATCCTTTATCTGCTCGTCAGTCACTACGACCTGAGTTACACCGTAGAAGTCGCGAAGGTCAACGAATACGATACCGCCGTGGTTTCTTATAGTCTGTATCCAGCCAGAAACGCGAACTTCCTTGCCGATATCATCCGGTCTGAGTTCTCCACAGTTGTGCGTTCTGTATCTGTTAGGCTGGAATGCTATCTTTGAAATATCATCGTCTGTGTCAGCGCCTGCGCTGCTGCCTGCTCCTGCTGCTTCGCGGGCTCTCTTGAGAGCCTTTTCAGCGAGCGTGAGCTGTTCAGGACGTGATTCACGCTGCGCGCCTGCTCCGCCTGTGCCGTTTTCGCCTGCATTTTCTGTTGCGGCTGCTGCTGCGCGCGCCTTTTCTTCCTTTTCCTGAGCACGAGCTGCTTCTGCTGCCTTTGCAGCGTCAGCGTCAAACTTCACGCCGTCGAGCTTTTCTTTGAGAAGACCGTTTACAGTTCTCGGTGAGCCCTTGCCCTGCAGGCGGCGCATAGTCTGTCCTACCATGAAGCCGAACGCCTTTTCCTTGCCGTCCTTGTAGTCCGCTACAGACTGCGGGAATTCAGCGATAACAGCGTCTATAGTCTCTGAGATGAGCGCTGTGTCTTCTACTATCATAAGACCCTTTTCTTCTACGTACTTTACAGGGTCAATATCATTCTTGAATAATTCAGCTACGAGCTCCTTACCTACGCTTCTGTTTACTTTTTCATCAGCTACGAGAGTTATGATATCAGCAAACTTCTTTGCGTCCATCTCGAGCTCTGACGCAGGCTTTCCTGCTTCCTTTAAGAGTCCGATAACGTCTACTGCTACAGTGTTTGCAGTCTCGCGAGCCTTACCGCAGATAGCATACGCATCATCAAACAGAGCCGCAAGTCTCTTTTCTGAAGTGAGGACCTTTGCCGTGTCAGGCGCAAGTCCGAGCTTCTTGATGTAGCGGTGACGCTTCGCAGCAGGAAGCTCAGGCATTGCTGAACGCATTTCCGATACCCATTCCTCAGAGATGCTGACAGGTACGAGGTCAGGGTCCGGGAAGTAACGGTAATCCTGCGCGTTTTCCTTTGAACGCATAGCGTAAGTCTCACCCTTTTCGTCATCCCAGCGGCGTGTTTCCTGATGGATAGTTCCGCCAGCCTGGAGGACTTCTATCTGGCGGTGGCTCTCGAACTCGATAGCGCGCTTTATGGCCTTGAGCGAGTTGATGTTCTTCATTTCTGTACGTGTGCCGAACTTGTCTGAGCCCTTAGGACGAACTGACAGGTTTACGTCGGCTCTCATCGAGCCTTCCTGCATCTTGCAGTCAGAAACATCCATATATACCAGCATTTCACGTATCTTTTCCAGATATTCAACTACCTCATCGGCGCTTCTGAAATCAGGCTCAGAAACGATCTCGATCAGAGGAACGCCGCAGCGATTGTAGTCGCAGAGAGTACCGCCTGCATCGTGAACGAGCTTTCCTGCATCCTCTTCCATGTGTATCTCATGAAGTCTGATGCGCTTCTTGCCCGGCGCGACAGGCTCAAGACCGCTTGCAGCCTTTACAGCGCCGTTTGCGCCGTCACCCTCGTAAGCGCCGTTGTCGCGGATCATGCCGTATTCGTCAAGATCCTGACCAGGAGCAGCGTTATCTATCTCGATGTATCCGTTAAGGCAGATAGGATGATAAAGCTGAGATATCTGGTAATCCTTCGGCAGGTCAGGATAGAAGTAATTCTTTCTGTCGAAGATGTTCGAATACTGCAGGTCGCTGTGGAAAGCGAGTCCGGCCTTTATAGCGCGGTCTACTACGCCCTTATTGAGTACAGGCAGGCTTCCCGGCATACCCATGCAGACAGGGCATGTGTGAGAGTTAGGCTCACCGCCGAACTCAGTCGAGCAGCCGCAGAATATTTTTGTTTTAGTTGAGAGCTCAACATGGACTTCAAGACCCATTACTACTTCATATTCCATTATCTCTCACCTCCCTTTTTGAGTGACGCAAGTCCTGCAGCGCCGCCCTCGGCGAATATCGCAGGTCTTGCTTTATGATAATCTGTCATAGCCTGATAAGCTGATGACATAGTTATGAGCTTTGGTTCAGCGAATGAATCGCCGATAAACTGCATGCCGATCGGCATACCGTTCTTTGCGAAGCCGCACGGCAGCGAAACTGCAGGAAGTCCTGCGAGGTTTATAGCTACAGTGTATATGTCGGCCATGTACATTGCGATAGGGTCGCTTATCTGGCCGCCTATCTCGTAAGCCACTGTCGGGCTTACAGGGCTGAGTATCATGTCATACTTTTCAAACGCTTCGTCAAACGCGCGCTTTATGAGGCTGCGCACCTGCAGAGCCTTTTTGTAATAAGCGTCGAAATATCCTGAGCTAAGTACGAATGAGCCGAGCATTATACGTCTGCGAACTTCCGCTCCGAAGCCTTCACTTCTTGACTTATAGTAAGCTTCAACAAGGTCATCTGCATTCTTTGTTCTGTGACCGTACTTCACGCCGTCGTAACGTGAAAGGTTTGAGCTTGCTTCTGCGCACGCGATAATGTAGTACGCAGGAACAGCGTAATCGATAACAGGCATCTCAAATTTTTCTACTACAGCTCCGTTATCCTCGAGAAGCTTTGCGGCAGCCATTATTGCCTCGGAAATCTCGCTGTCGAGACCCTCGCCGTAGAAGTTTGAAGGAATACCTATCTTCATGCCATTTATCTTTGCCGCTGCGTCAGCAGGATCGGCGAGGCAGTCAGAGAAATCAAACCTGAAGCCGTTCTTTTCGAGGGCTGCGCCCTTGTTTGCCTTTGTATCGCCTATTACAGATGTACTATCCTTTTTATCCGATCCGGATATCATTTCAAGTATAGCAGCCGCATCATTTACGTCATGCGCTACAGGACCGATCTGGTCGAGTGAAGACGCATAAGCGAGCAGACCGTAACGAGAAACTGCACCGTAAGTCGGCTTTATACCTGTAAGTCCTGTGAAAGCAGCCGGCTGTCTTATAGAGCCGCCTGTATCGGAACCGAGCGAATAAGGTGCCATACCTGCAGCTACAGCTGCAGCAGAGCCGCCTGAAGAACCACCCGGCACGCGAGTCGTATCCCATGGGTTTCCTGTTGCTCCGAAGAATGAAGTTTCCGTAGAGCCGCCCATTGCAAACTCGTCCATATTTACTTTACCGATGATCACCGCGCCTGCTGCTTCGAGCTTTTCTATAACAGTCGCATTGTAAGGCGGCACGAAATTATTCAGGATGTTCGAAGCCGCCGTAGTACGCACGCCGCGCGTGCACATGTTGTCCTTTATTGCTACAGGAACGCCTGCGAGCGGTGAATCCTTAAACTCGCCTGCGTCTATTCTTTTCTGTATCTCGTCTGCGCGGGCAAGCGCCTCGTCACGCAGAACAGTTATATAAGCGTTTACAGCGCCGTCCTTCTCGTCGATGGCCGCGAGATAAGCTTCAACAGCCTGTCTCGATGTGACCTCGCCTGCACGGATCTTCTGTCCGAGCTCGAGCGCCGTCAGTTCTCTTATTTCCATTTACTTCCTCCTATTTTACTGTTCCACAGCCTTCAGCACCTTGATATACTGACCCTTGCTCTCAGGCGCGTTAGACAGAAGATTTTCGTGATCGTCACTGTTAGTAACAACGTCCTCGCGGAAGCAGTTCACCGCCTCGAAAGGATGTGACATTTCAGGCATGCCTGCCGTATCAAGCTCGTTGAGCTTTTCAGTATAATTCAGGATGTCGGAGAGATCGGTCTTCGCCTTTTCCTTCTCTTCATCGCTGAGGTAGAGCCTTGAAAGATCACCGATGTAGTCGATGAGTTCGTCTGTAATCTGCATGTTTTACCTCCAAAAACGCAAAAATCCCTGCAGCCCGTTTCCGGACCACAGGGACGATAATAAACATTTTAATGATTTATGACCGCGGTACCACCCGTGTTGACATGAAAAGCAGCGTGCTCCGCGCCCCATGTCCTCTTAAAATGCAGTAACGCGCATCAAACGCACTTTCCTAATAAGCAAGTAATAAATGCCCCAAAATTTACGTGCGCCCAGCGCACCGACACTCGCGGCGTGCATGCCGCGCAATATTAAATGCCTTTCAGAAAGCGAGCTCCCGGGTGTTCTTTCAACGACCGCCGCAAATGGCACTTTCAGTCACGATGCCACTCCCTGACTTGCACGTTTCCGTTTACTTTTCCCGTTCACAGCCGATAAATTATTCTTTTTGCAATTACCCCATAAAATATCATAAAAATCATGAGATTTCAACCCTAAAACCCCAAAATCACAGCGTTTACGGCAAAAAACAGGTGCGGCGCGCAGATCTTCCGAACCGCGCGCCGCTTTTTCTCAATATTCGTAAACGATTAAATTTACATATTTTTACATAACGGATTTTATATACTGCATTTGCGCCGCCGTAAGCTTCGCTTCGCCATCGGCATTACGCGCAAAGCCTTCTGTCAGATTTACATAGTAAACCGCTCCGCTTCCGCTGTTTACCGTATATTCAACTCCCGCGTTACTGAACGTACCTGTATACTTAAGTCCTGACAGGTAACCGGCAAGCTCCTGAGAAACTATAACGCTGCTTCCCGAAGCTGCGGAGTCATTACTGTTTGAGCTGCCTCCGCCGCCTGACTCTGAACCGCCATTTGCATCTCCTGCATCCGGAGCACCGCCTCCTGCCATGCTGCCTGAAGCATCCGCGCTGCTGCTTTCTTCGTCTGATGCTCCCGGAGCCGGTGACATTACAGGTGTATCCTGCATATCGTCGTTTGAGTCGTAGTTATTACCCGATGCCCCGCTGCCCGGCAGTATTGACGCGTCATAGCTGTTTTCTGAGCTGCTGTTCCCCGTTGATGCACTACCGTAGCTGTATTTTTTCCCTGAATCTTCCTTTTGTGAATTATTACTGCCTGCGCCATTTTCATTATTTACTGATAACGCGCTGCTGCCAGCCGTATCTTCGTTCGCCGAATCATCCGCAGCTTCAAGCTTGCCGTCATCCGGTGCTCCCATCAACAGCTCGTCTTCACCGTTACCATTATCCGGTGCTCCCGCTGTATCATTCGACCTCTCATCATGTTCTCCGACGTTTGCAGGATTTCCCGTATTTATCCATGACCACATGTTCGTCTGCGACAGCCCCGCTGTTACCCCTACAGCGAGCATCAGACATGCCGCCATTGCTATCAGCCGGCGACGGCTGCGCTGTTTGCTGCGCATTCCGGCATTCGTGCCACTATCGCCATTTGAGCTCTTTCCTGCTTTATCCCCCTTATTAAAGCATTCAGGCACTTCGTCCGATGCAGCCTCCTGAACTATATCATCGTCTATAAAGCTCAGGTCGTATAGTAAGTCTTTCCCCCTCATAACACTATATCCTCCCTCTCCAGATGCTCCCGCAGCTTTGCTCTTACGCGGAAAAGCGTCGTTTTCACCTTGCTCTCGCTTATTCTGTAGCGCTCTGCAACAGCCTTCACACTGTCAGAATACCAGTACCGCCGCATAAATATAAGTCTCTGATCCTCCGGAAGCTGTCTCAGAAAACTCGATAATGCCGCACCGATACGTTCGCTCTCCTCTCTGCGCTCGTCATCAGGGCTCGGTATGCACATCTCAAGCTCGGCTGACAGCTCCATCACATCAGCTGAGCGCTTCTTCGCGTTCAGGCGCTCTATCTGATTAAGTGCGAGATTCCTGCATATCTTCGCTATGTACCCGAACAGGTGCTCCGGTCTGTTTGACGGTATGGAATTCCACGTGCGCAAATAAGTGTCGTTGACGCACTCCTCGGCGTCCTCCGGCACGCGCAGCATATTTTCTGCCAGATGTGAAAGCTTCGCCCCGTACTTGTCCGCTGTCGCACCGATTGCGCTGTCATCGCGATTCCAGTAAAGATCGACGATCATGCTGTCCTCCATATACGGCTCCTCCTGTTCCTCATGAGCGCGTCCGCTCATACGCATCTGCACCCTTAAAGACCGGTTTCCTGCCTGAAGGTTACAGTTTTCGAATAAAATTTACAAATATTTTTTATTACTTATGACCTTCCCTTTTCTTTTTCATCTCTTTTTTCATTTCTTTACGAAGCTGTCCGTTCTCGTCATAATTCATGCCTGTAAGCTTTTCCGTGGTAATAGCCGGGAGCACGACCGCAGCAGCCTCAAAAAGCGCTATAATGCCCGCAAGCGCCCATCCGTTCGCATCAGTAAGACACACAGCAGCTATCATAAAAATTACCGCTATAATCGCTGCGTTTATGCCTGTCGCGAAAAGCATGCTCGCAAAGAGCCTGTTCGCGTAAGTCCACGTTTCCTCTGAAAGCTTCGCCATGCGAGTTTTGAAGGCGAAGCCGTCAGAGCCGTATTCCGGTATATTTTTGTAAAGTCGGCGACCGCATATTATCATCGCCGCCGGTATTATAACTGTTATTAATATCTGTATTACTATCATTTTTTCCTTATTCTAAATCTATATTTATCGTTTTTCCTATACTTTTCGTAAATTCAGGACGCCTCCTGTTGCCTGCGAAATATACGTAACGCTTGAAGCCCTGCCCGTATCTCAGATACGGCGCAGGCCTCATACAGAAATCATTAATCATACAGCCCCTTCCTTTTTTGTTTTTATTCCCGATTCAGCATAACATAAATCACGCAAAAAAGAAAACAGGACCGCGTCCGGCGGTGCTACTCCGCTGAATACAGTCCTGTTTTCCTCATTTTATTCTTTACAAAGTGGAACGATTTTGCTTAATTATTTTCCCCATTCCGACTCAGGAACTACCTCTGAATAATCTGAAACGAGATCAAGATAGCTTCCATTGTCAGCAGGGTCATACGTATTGAGATATTTTTCTGCGTCACAGCTGTTTACGCCAAATGCAGCAACACCTATGATCGTCAGACAAACGATTATCTTTACTATTAAAGTCTCCACAGCATCTCACCTGACCTTTTCAAAAACCGCGCATTGCGCTCCGCGGTCGGCTGTCTGTTACTTTCCCTTTTCCTGTCTTTTTAATAGTACGCCTCGGCTAACATAATGTAAAATATATTATTTTTATATTGTCTATAGGTATTTACCTATGCATTAAATTCTATGGGCTGTCTAAACAAAACAGCGTGCCATAAAGGCACGCTGTTTTGCTGTTATGAAATATTTAGGAATTGAATATAGTGTTTTGCAATTTGATTATTTATGTACTGATTATAACACATCCTACGGAAAATTGTTACATTTTTTTAAGAATAAATAAAAAATTCTTAACCGTAGTAAGGCTTGATATATGCTTTTAAACGGCTATACTACGCTAAAGATCGACTCTCTTTACGTTGAAAAACAAAAGACCGCCTCGACATAAATAATCGGGACGGTCTATTGCTAAAAGGTTATATAACGTAAATATGTAAAAATAGGAGACTAATTAATTTATTACTGAACGCTGAAAAGCAGGTCACCGTAGCTTGGGAACGGCCAGTAAGCGTCAGCTGTGAGTGTTTCGAGCTCATCGGCTACAAGACGGAGCTCGTTCATTGCAGGAATGACTGTATCGTGGAAGAAATCAGCCTGTTCCTTGAGCTCGAATTCGCCTGCCTCGATAACTGCGCTTTCGAGCGTAGCGATCTTGTCATTGAGTACTGCTGCAAGATCAGAGATCTTTGTGAGTACGTCGAGCTCAGCCTTTGCATTTACACCAAGCTCTTTCTTTGAGAGAGCTGTTGCTGCGAGCTCTGCACTGTATGAGCTTACTGCAGGAGCGATGTCCTTCTTAGCCATGTCTATCATAGTGAGAGCTTCGATGTTTATGATCTTAGAGTATTCTTCAAGCTTGATCTCATATCTTGCCATTGATTCTACTTCTGAGAAGATGCCGTGCTTCTTGAAGAGCTCTATGTTCTTCTTTGCTGCGAGGTAAGTTGCTGCTGCTACAGTGCTTGTGAGGTTAAGGAGACCTCTCTTTTCTGCTTCTGCTACCCATTCCTCTTCATATCCGTCACCATTGAAGATTATTCTCTGGTGCTTAGTTAATACATCCTTGATAAGCTCGTCGAGCGCTTTATCGAAATCATCTGCTGCTTCGAGCTTGTCAGCATACTGTTCGAGAGACTCAGCTACGATAGTATTGAGTACGAAGCATGCATCGCCGATAGACTGTTCTGAACCAGTCATTCTGAACTCGAACTTGTTGCCTGTGAATGCGAAAGGTGATGTTCTGTTTCTGTCTGTGTTGTCCTGCTGGAATGAAGGAAGTACATTAGCGCCGAGCTCAAGTACTGAAGACTTTCTTGCATCCAGTGGAACGCCTGAGATGATAGAGTCAACAACTCTTGTCAGGTCGTCGCCGAGGAACATTGAGATGATTGCAGGAGGCGCTTCGTTGCCGCCGAGACGGTGGTCGTTGCCTGCGCTTGCAACTGCAACTCTGAGCAGATCCTGATAATCGTCAACTGCCTGAACTACTGCTGAGAGTACGAGCAGGAAGATCTTGTTGTCTTCAGGGTGCTTGCCAGGGTTGAGCAGGTTTTCGCCCTTGTCTGTAGAGATAGACCAGTTAGTGTGCTTTCCTGAACCGTTTACACCTGCGAATGGCTTTTCGTGGAGGAGGCATACCATGTTATGCTTCTTTGCTACCTTCTTGAGAATTTCCATAGTCAGCTGGTTATGGTCGAGAGCAACGTTTGTCTCTGTATAGATAGGAGCCATTTCGTGCTGAGCAGGAGCTACTTCGTTATGCTCAGTCTTTGAAAGGATACCAAGCTTCCAAAGTTCGTTGTTCAGTTCTTCCATGAATGCCTTTACTCTTGGCTTGATAGCGCCGAAGTAATGGTCGTCGAGTTCCTGTCTCTTTGGCGGCTTTGCTCCGAAAAGCGTTCTTCCGCAGTAAAGGAGGTCAGGTCTCTCTGCTGCTACGTCAGCGTCTATCAGGAAGTATTCCTGTTCAGGACCTACTGAAGTAATGACTCTCTTTACATCGTCCATGCCAAAGAGCTTTGTTATTCTTAAAGCCTGCTTGTTTACAGCGTCCATAGAACGGAGGAGCGGTGTCTTTTCATCGAGTGCTTCGCCGCCGTATGCACAGAATGCTGTAGGTATGCAGAGTGTTTTTTCCTTAATAAATGCATATGAAGTCGGATCCCAGTTTGTATAGCCTCTCGCTTCAAATGTAGCGCGGATACCGCCTGATGGGAAAGAAGAACCGTCAGGCTCGCCCTTGATGAGCTCCTTGCCTGAGAAGTCCATGATAACTGTACCGTCACCGTTAGGGCTGATAAATGCATCGTGCTTTTCAGCAGTGATGCCTGTCAGCGGCTGGAACCAGTGAGCGAAATGAGTAGCGCCCTTTTCGAGAGCCCAGTTCTTCATTTCTGCAGCTATTACGTTTGCTACGTCCATAGTGAGGTCTGCGCTTGTTTCGATAGATTCTCTGAGCGCTTTGTAAGTTGCCTTTGGAAGGCGTTCCTTCATGACTGCGTCGTTAAAGACCATGCTGCCGAATACGTCGTTGATTTTTTCCATTTTAGTGTTCTCCTTTTAAGATTTCCATATTCTACATATTATTTACTATCAAAGTAATGAATAGATGATTCCCCTTCTCATTGCCGCTGTTGCGCAGGCCCGGCCTGCCTCCGACCCCTCGGAGAAACAGCTTTGAAAAAAGAAAAAGACGCCATGAACTTGTTATGGTTCATAGCGCCTTTGCTATCTTGGTTAATAGTATACAACAATACGATTTGATGTCAACTACAAATTTTGTTTTTATTTTTGAACAATCGTTATGTCCGGGAGTTCGACACTTGCGCAGCCCAAAATGAAGCCCTTTAACCTTGCAAACCATTGCAAAATGGGCTTTTTTTATGAAATTTTTTGTCAAATTTAAGGATTTTCTTTGTTGTAACTGTTGTATTTTTGGTATTTTGCTTTAAGTGGGAGATTCTATGCAATTGCAACCAATTTAGAAGATTCTGCAAAAGAAATCCTGGCAATCAACGAGCAGCTGCATTTCACAACACGTAACATTATCGAGACTTTGCAAAATATGAAAGTTGCGAATTTTACTGACATTTGTTACAGTGCTCAGTACACTGGTTCGCAAACCCTAAAAGCATTGGAAACCTGTTTTCCTTTAGGGTTAGATCGAAAGCTTTTTCTTCCCAAAGATCTAAATGCAATTCGCAGAAAAAAATTATGAAAAAATTTTGAAGGTTCTACTTGATACAACAATTTCAAAAAACACAAAAGAGGCATAAGTGTTGATATTTCAACTCTTAGCGCCTCTTTTTAATTCTTCAACTGTCGAAAACGAGATTATATGCATATTTTCAGGGAATTTGCAAGTACATTTTGGATTAATTTGAACCGCACAACACCAAACACAATAATTATTATGTTATCCAAATCGTAGGGAACGGTTCTAAACCGTTCCGAGAAACCCTAAAAACGGCGATCCGGGATCATATCCCGAACCGCCGCAAATTTTCATAGGAAACGCACCTATGTGCCGTTCCGTTACAAATTAATGATTATTTGGTCGTACCACTGGCTTCATTTCCAACCGTTGTGCTTCCGCTGTCAGATGAACCCGATGATGATTCACTTCCAGCCGTTTCATCACCATTCGTTACACCGTCTGTGCTGCCAGATGAATCCGTTGTCTCGGTTGTTGTCTCGTTCGTGTTGCTCGTTTTTGCATCCTTGTTTTTAACAACCGTCCAAACGTTAGTAGTCTCGTTTTTACTTGCAGTATAGCCCTCTGCCAGATAAGAAGAATTTGGCTCTGAGCTAAACGTTCCGCCAGTGATGATCCAAGTTGCTCCTTCAGTGGTCAAAAGGTTTCCGTTAAACGTACCGCCGGTAATGGTTATTTCTCCTTTGTTATGGTCGCCATCAAAGTGTCTGTTCTGAACAGCATCAAAACCGTTTGTCGGACTAAATGTGCCGCCGTTGATAGTCGCAATATGGTTGTTTTGAACAACTGCCTGCGTGGTATTCGCAAATTCACCGCCCTCAATAACCAGTGTTGCGCCGTCGTCGTTCTTGATGGTGTTAAGACCGCCGCTGAATGTTCCGCCGTTGATGGTCAGCGAAGGTGCCTCCTGATTGGTTCCTTCCACATATCCATCACGTTCTTTTCCACTCGCACCGTAGTTTTTTCCTGATTTGTTCCGTCTACATATCCGCTGCGTTCCTTAGTACTCTCACTGTAGTTGTAATATCCGCTCGCAATCAAGCTGGAGAATGCGCCGGTCGATGTCACAGAAACACCCTCGTTGATGGTCATAATACCATGGTTCAGAATGTTGTAGTAGCTGTTTCCACCGCTTGTATCCTTGTCCGTTCCTGCCTCCCGGCTGCGAGTGTAGCTTCCGCCATTCAGCGTCACCGTTCCGTTGTTGTAGATAGCAGCCTTGCCATGCGTGATATTGTCCACAGTTCCGTCACCTGTAACGAACAGCTCTCCGCCAAGCGCAACCGTGATGGTGTCGTTGTTCTTACCTGTTAATGTCTTTTCATTCAAATCCAGAGTAACCTTTTTGCCATTTGCTACCGTAACGCCCTCGGTTGTAGTCACATCCTCCAACAGCTTAATCGTACCTTCATTCTGAGTCGCCTCAACTGCCGCCGCCAAGCTGATATACTTTTCCCCGTTTACCTCAGCTATCTTCGGCATATCTGCATTATCCAGTACCGTGTATGTCTCTGCTGTTTTGTCATAAACAACACCGTATCCTTCAGCCACATATGCTCTCGGGTCGCTGCTGAAAGTTCCGCCTTCAATAAAGCCTGTCTCAGCCGCTTCAACCTTATTGCTGTTGTAGCTGCCAACAGCCTTTGCATTCTTGCTTACAAAAGTACCGCCATTGATCACAACTTCGCCGATTCCGCCGGGGTAGTTGCAGCTGTCAATAGTTACAGCCTCGCCGGTTGAGATACCTCCGTTGCCATAATAAGTATAGTCATGGCTTTCTCCGTTTCCGGTAATCGTACCGCCGTTGATGGTCATGTTTGTTGATTTGAAATAGATACCCGTTGTACCTGTAATTGT
>CAVGAH010000042.1:0-17603 GCA_963627215.1 bacterium
GGCAAAAGGTGACTGTCCTACCAGTTCGAAAAGATTTTCATTGTCGCAAATAATATCAGATAAAGTTCTGTTTTTACATATAGTGGCGAATTTATCAGCATATAGTAATAATTCTTTATCATTCTCTGATAACTCTGAACCTTTAAAGGCAGAGTACATATATAATTGTTTTCCTATATTTAAAATTAAATCCTCATTGTTTTTACCGAAAGCGGCATCCAAACTATCACTGTTTGCGTTTGTGCAAAAAGCCATATAAGATGGATATAAAATTTTAGCTGTGTTTTTTAACACATCATCCACATTGTCAGCACCTGTAAGCTCCTGCACATCTTCTGACACTTTCACATCTGCCGCTGTTGGTGTAACATTTACCCCATTACTGTTTATGATCATTTGTATCGCCCCCTTATAAAATAATAATATTCAAGCTTGCCGCTATTTCACTGTTGCTCGTAAATGTAAGCTTTCCGGCAGCCTGGGCTGAACAGTAAGCTGACGCTTTTGAATATGCATCAGCTGATGCAGGTGCAGGTGATACTATCACTGTATTTCCTGAAGTCACTCCCGAAACGCTTACTGTCTGGATATATTCGCTGCCTGATAATGTCCATGCTGATGAGCTCAATGATACGCTCTTTGTTTCCGGAGCATTCTCGCCGATTGCTTCATGCAATGCTAAAAGTGCATCATTAGGTGTTGAATCTTCGTCAAGTCCAAGCAGTTCACAGATAGTATCACCAAGCAGGCTATCTTTATTGAGCGGAGTTCCTTCATTACCACTTACAGGGGAGTCCGCCCGTTCAAGTGTCACATATGCCGATGAGCCATTAGCATACGTGACTTTATATCTTCCGGGATATTTAGGTACTCTGTCCTTCATTTCTTCCTCCTATTCACGCACTACCACGGCTACACGGCGGATCCACTGCTCGCCACCTATCTCAAACTGAAATTCCAGCATATAATTTCCTGCAACATGCGGAGCTATCACGCAGATCATATCACCATAGTCCATTGAAGGTACGCCTTCCTCTATCACCTTTGTTCCGATCCTGAGCTCATAGCGTGGGTTCTGTATCGTAAAACCTGACTGACGACCGCGATAGGTGACACGCACCGTTACACGCCGACGTTCACCTGAGATCATATTTATTCTTTCGTTCATTACATTCCTCCGCTACCATCTCCCGCATATATCACAGCGCACCACAGATAAACTGCAGCTTGTTGTCATTACATCTATGCTGCACTCTGCTGTATCTATAGTTATACACATCTGTGATGTATCTATTGTGCATAGAGCTGTAGTTATGTATGTGACATTTCCTGCTTCGTCCTCTGCATAAAGTGCTACCTGATACGTTCCTTCAAGGTTATCCGGAGCGGTGGCTTCCCACCGCCCGGATGCTTCATTATAAGTAAACGTTATCTGCGTGTTATCAACGGTGCCGTATACACGCTTTACCATACTAGTCAGTCACTTCTACGCTGATAGTGAATGTTTTGCCGCAGTCAACAGGGTTCGGCGTGATAGTAACAGACTTGATGACAGGTGCAGCCGTATCGAGCTTGACTGTACGTGTAACTGTTGTCTGCTTACCCGCAGAGTCTGTTGCAACGATAGTGATCGTATTGCTGCCTGTTGTAAGTGTAACTGTAGTGCTGAACGATCCATCTGAATTTACTGTTACAGACTTGCCATTTACAGTCAGTGTTACAGGTGATGATGTTACGTCGTTTGTCGTACCTGAAACTGTCACTGTAGTCTCGTTTGTTACGAGACCTTCTGCAGGTGATGTAACAGACAGTGTTGGCGGTACTGTATCGATCTTGAATGAAGATGACTTTGCTGTGGCTGCATTTCCGTCAAAGTCTGACGCATTGACTGTGATCGTGTGCGAACCATCCGCAAGCGCACTGTCAGGAGTATAAGAGCAAGTATAACCATTGTCGCTCTCAGTCTTTGTAATACCTGATGTAATGGCTGTACCTGAATCAATAACAAGCTAGATCGTATCCGGATCCACGCCTGAATCTGCGTCTGTAACTGTCCATGTAATGACTGGCTTGTTGTTCGTAAGAGTTGCGCCCGCTGTAGGAGCTGTGATAGTGATGTCCGGAGCGACCTTTTCCTTTACCTTGAGCTGCAGGTTCGTTCCGAGAGTAGTATCTGTTGCATCCTTTGTCGTTGTATTGCCCGCATCATCTGTTGCAGTCAACTGAACGTTGTAATAGTGTCCTGTCTGGGTATATGATGACTCTGTCGGTGCCGTGACTGTAGCCTCATACTTTCCTGTTGAACTGTTAAGTGTCAGTGTGTAGTTCTGTCCGTTAATTTTTGCTATAACTGATTTCACTGCCATATTTTTATGTATCCTTTCCCCGGTATCATTCACCGGAATAGAGTTCTCCGGAATATGACCATTCCGGATATAATATCTTCTTTACTTCTGTTACAGTAACAGAGAGTTTTAACAATGCCTGCGTACTTACCGGGTTGGGTGATAATGTCACCGCTGTGATCTCAGGTACGGTTATGGTTATGCTCCCATCTGCCACTTAGATCACTCCTCCCATGTTTATTACCAATACAGTTACATCGACCGGAGCCGATGATGTGAACGTAAGTGTTCCGGATGACTGTGCTGTACAATATACACTTTTCGCTGCATATGTTTCTGCGCTTGATGCTGCAGGAGCAACTATTATCAGGTCATTTTCAGTAATGTTCTCGGCTGCTGCTTCCTGAATATATTTTTCTCCCGATTTCGTCCAACCTGATGCATTCAGCGTTAATGTAAGTGTATTTTTGTCAGCTTTCACTGTTTCAAGCCGTATTATTTCGGCCACTGCACTTTCATCATCCTGCAGGATATCTTTAAGACCGGTGAACCACGCGTTAAAAGCAGCGGTATTAGCTTCATACTGTTCTTCATATGCCGCCTGCCACTGTTTAAACAGCGTACTTGTATCGACCTGCGTTATGAGGCCTGTCACCCATCCACAGACATCAGTATCCGGTCTGGTATCGGTTATCATGCTCTGAGTTATCGTTGTAACTCCAGGCGTGATGCGTACCGTTGCCAGGCAATATTCATTCACGCTGTCGCCCCTGATCATTGCAGGTACTGAAGGCTCACTTGCAGGAGTTCCTTTTTTCACTTCAAGCGTTACAGCTCGTACCGGTTCTGTATTGTCCCACTTAGCTATGATTGCATCCACTCTGTTCAGATTTGCCGGAGCATCATCAAGTGTAAGCAGTACGGGAGCATCGTTATAAGCCCAACTGTCACCAAACATTCCGCCGCCTTCCAGTACCTGCACTGTCATCCCGCTGGATGTCATTACCTGCAGATTACTTGACGGATTAGGGAATACGCCGTTGCTTATTAAATTTTTATACGGCATATTCATATCTGCCGCATTATAAAGTCTGTCTCCGTCCACGGAGTTAAAAAAGCCTCCACGCATCGACACTCAGACCACCTCCCATGTTGCAAACGTTGGTATCACGCTTCTTCCGTTTTCATCTTCTGATTCTATTATCTCAATAATACGGGGCTGCGCCTGCACTCCGTATTCATTCTCTATCTGTACTGTATCACCAAGAAAAAAATCACGATCCAGTACATACTGCCTCACGCTGTCCACCTCTCCGCTAAGGCCTTCTACCGCCTGCGCTTCAGCAAGTTTTTCCTCGCCACGCTGTGTAAGAAGCGCATTGTATTCCTCAGGTGAAAGACCTTTGTTATAGGTTATAGTGACCTTGTATGTTCTATGTATCGGTTTGTCACTTGATTCGCTCCAGCCGCTCGTACAGTCATTAAAGTAGACGGTCCTGCAATCCCATGTCTGATTGTTATGAGTATAGTTATCAGAATCATATGAGCCTACACTCGTATCCGGATCTGTAATAGTTACTTTATTGATAGAATATATATAATTACTAAACGTGTGAGATTTATCCCTGCTCGAAACACTGAAGGTCTCTGTTACCTCTTCGCCTGTGTCGCTTGTTATATCTCTGGCATCAACGAACAGCTCCCTTCGTTCCGTTCCCTGATGCACACCAACAGTACACATACGTCTATACAGACCTTCGCCTTCACCTGCTACGAGCGCTACATTTTTTAAGCCTGAATTATCGAGTGAGTATTCAGATGTTACGAGATTCTCAAAGTCATATGAAAATACGACATAATCATTTTCATACTGGCCATATGACCGGTCTTTTCCTTCATACAAGTAGAATTCAAATTTTCTTTCTTCCGTAAGTCGTATATTCCAGCCTATATCATATGTTTTGCAAAGCGCTGTGATCACTTCATAAATATCATCGCCTGTATACTGAGCTTCGATTTGAATATCTCTGATAGAATACTCTCCTATAAGCAGCGGCAAAGCTCGTGCCGAGTTTTCAGGCGTTATCACATTCTCAATAAGCAGTTTCTCAATACATTCTTTAAGAGTCCCACTTACAGTCGTCTGTTTCCACACTATGCGACGCTTCAGGAGCGATTTCAGATCCTGCCCCGTGACTGTAAAGTAATCGCCATTTTCAGCATCAGTGTTAAGCTTCAGACTTTCGATAACATACGTAGTTTCTGAATCATAACGCATCAGATAGTTGCCGGGAGACAAAGCTTTCTGAATACCTTCATCAGCACGTATATATACCTCAAAATCTCCTGCCTCGTAATAACGGCTCGTCCATATAACGCTGCTTGCCGAATCTATGACTTTTATTATCTCCATTTCAGGATCCATTACATATAAGATCATATTTAAACTCCTATATATTTGTATTTGAACATGAAATAGATACTCATATTTTCAGGACCTTTATCTGCTCCATACGAAAATATGTTGTCACCGGCGTTCAGTATGAACCATTCGGGAGAAGGCGCTACTTTATTTATCACATTGCTCTCTACTCCATCGTGTATCAGCTTTACCCATTTATCTCCTGAAACGGTCGATATCTGCAGCTGATCCGCTGACTGCATCGTTATATTTACTTTAAAAGAGCCTCCCGTATCTGCGCTGTATATAACAGGATCTTCAACTTCTCCTTTTGCCGTTATCACTATTATCACGCCGCACTCTGCATCACCTTTATTGGTTATAGTCGCCATATAGTCATGCTGTATACGTGAGAATTCAATGCCGCTTTTATCTATGGCAAATGGAAACTGAAACAGACGCAGCACCTTGTTCAGGTCGGCGTATATGTAATACAGTCCGCTTAGGTACGGTTGCGGGCATACTATGCTGAACTGCATCTCCTGAGACTGCGTAAACAGATCATTCTCAACGCTTTCAACATAGCCTTCTATATAAACGTTTCGCCTTCCATTGGAATAATAGAGCTTGCAGTACTGCTTTACCTGCAGATACCTGTAAAGCGCTATGCGGTTTCTTTCTACAGGCTCCATGGGATTTATGGTTAAAGTTATTGCACGCTCGTTCATTGCGGAACTGTTATACAAAGTGCCGTCCATTAATCCGACACGTGATGTATTGATCACTGCAGCAAGGCTTTCAAGGCCTTTCACTGTCACTACATAATCAGGATTGTCTGTTAACGTTATGATCTCACCGCGTTTGTTTTCTATTTTAAGCGTGTACACTACTGCGCTCCCTTCATTGACAGCAGATTCTTAGTCTGTCTGTATATCGTCAGGCGTGACAGTGCTTTCGGTGAGTTGTTCGTCTGATAAAAATTATATGTTGTCGATCCTCCTGAAGCGGCATTTGCAGTATCCGGCAGCTGCACGTTTGTGGCCGCACTGCTTCTCATGCCTGAAACTGATGTCTTTGTTTCTTCAACAGTTGTTTTTATTTTCTCAACTACTTTCTTCACCGGCTTTACATCGAATACAAAGCCCTCGCCTAATCCGTCCATCACATACTTTGATACCTGTCTGGACCACTTTGACGGCGAATGTTCGTCAAATCCTTCTTTCCCGGTAAACCAGCTCTTTATCTTGTCAACTACGCCTTTTACTTTTGATTTCAGCCAGTTTACTTTGTCGCTTATACCGTTCCAAAGCCCTGCCAACAGCTGACTTCCGGCATCTCTGAGGGCATCCGCTGAAAATACGGACTGTATCCTTTTCAGTATCTCACCGAATTTTTCCTTGATATCTGAGAATGCTTCTATGATCTTGTTTTTAGCGTCAGAGAATTTCTGCTTAAACCATCCAGGAATAGACGTAAACGCTGCTTTTATCCATTCCGCTACATTCGCGAAGAAGTCCTTTACAGTGCTCCATGCGCTTTTTATAGTGTCCAGGGCATTTATAAATGTCTGCTTTATATCCTCCCAAATACCTTTTACTGCATTGCGGAAGTCTTCGTTTGTGTTCCAGAAATATACAAGTCCGGCAACTAAAGCAGCTATAAGCGCTATGACGATTCCGATAGGATTTGCTGACATAGCTGCATTAAGCAGCCACTGCGCTGCCGCTGCCGCCTTTTGCGCTATAGTCAACGACATTAGTCCGCGTTTCATTATCTGAATTGCTGTAGTGTATACAAGATATGCACCCATACCTGCTGCCATTGCAGTGATAGCGCCTATAAATTCACTTGCATGCTCTACAACAAAATTAACACCATCTAAAAGCTTACTCAGTACCTCTACACCATCGCGTAACGCCGGTTCAAACTTTTCATATAATGCTATCTGAATACCTTCAAACTGAGAGCCAAGCGTCGTAAGGTCTCCGCTGAGATTATCATTCATCGTATCGGCCATATCTTTAGCCGCGCCTTCTGAATTTCTAAGTTGTTCCTCAAAATCGGCTGCACTGTCTACACCTGCATTTAATATAAGATTCAAGCCTTTTATTGAATCAGCAGTAAACGTAGAGCTGAGCGCTGACGCTCGCTCTGCATCACCCATGCCATTAGTCGCCTTTTCCACGTCCTTCATTATGTCAGTCAGATCGCGATAATTTCCGTTGGCATCCATAACTTTTACTGACGTATCGCCTATAGCTATAGCTCCATCTTTCATTTTTGCGGTCATATCACGCATGACCGCTGTAAGCGCTGTGCCGGCTTCAGAGCCTTTTAAGCCCTGATCTGCCATTTTGGCTAAAAAAGATGTTGTTGTCTCTATATCCTGACCGGCAGCATTCATATTTGCTGCACAATTCTTATAAGCTTCGCCAAGCTGTTCAGCACTTGTGTTTGATTTGCTCTGCGAGTATGCAAGCAGATCAGCAAAATACGATGACTTTTCAGCCTCCATTCCGAATGCTGAAAGATAGTCCGTTACCATGTCTGAAGCTTTACCCAACTCCATACCGGATGCAGCCGCAAGGTCAAGTACACCGCCAAGCGCCGACGATGATGTCTGTGCATCCCATCCGGCAAGCGCCATATACTTCAGACCGTCAGCTGCTTCAGAAGCAGAAAACTTTGTTGATTCACCAAATTTCTTTGCTGTATCGGACAGAAGCTGCAGATCTTCTCCTGTTGCACCCGAAATCGCAGCTACTTCTGACATGGATGCCTGAAAGTTTCGACCTACATCAATCGATCCTGTTACAAAATCCTTGACAGCGCTTATAGCGCTCCGTATACCATCAGCAACCAGGTTCGCAAGTGCGCCTTTCATTACTGTAAAGCCTCCGCTCGCATCATCAGCGGATCTTTTCAGTTTCTCAAGTTCACTTTCCAGCGATTTGCCTGACTTATCAGCATTTTTCTGTGCCTGTTCCACTAAGTCAAGTTCATTGTTATAGTGATCCATCTCCTGGCTGGTCTTATTTATAGCAGCCTTTTGGTTTGCTATCTTGATAGCCAGGTTTTCTGCTGCTGTCGAGCCTTCACCCTGAGCTTCTACTGTGAGCTCGTACTGCTTTTCAAGATTTGACAGTACTTTCTTCTGCTCTGACATTACAGTATCAAGACTTTTAAGCTTTGCGCTTATACCGTCTGCGCTCTTTGTCCAGTCGTCCATGCCGGACGCTGCGGCTTTAAATTCTGCGTTTGCAAGCTTTATATGCCGGTTTGCCTCGGTGATACCTGCTTTAAGGTTGGTAATGTCGGCTTTGAACCGGGTCGTTATATTTTCGTCTCTGTCAGCCATATTTCCTCCTAAAACCAGTTATCGCCTGCCGGACGTCTCGTTACTGTCGTTTTGGCCGCCTTTTTCTCTGTCGGGCGCGTGTTTAGGCGTCTTACGAGCAGCATCACCTCATGCGCCCGCATTCTACGCACTGTAAACGGCGTAAGCGCGGGCCATCGCTCGCACAATGTCAGATTCAATTCGAATAGTTCCTGATACAGGGTGAGAGATGCCTCACCCTCTACACGTTTTTTTCTTTTATGCTTTCTGTTGCAGCGCCTTTTATCTCATTCAGAGAGTACTTAGCCAGCCTGATCACGATGCTTACAAGGTCAGTCACACGGCAGCGGCGCAGCTCTTCATCAGTCAGACCGTCAAACACATCCATAAGCAGCGGCTTTAACTGCGGCAGTCCGCGTTTAACAACATCTGCAGCTAAAGCAAGAAGCGCCTTATCTGTTGTATCTTCGCCAAGTTTATCCAGGTCGAGCACGTCGAGCAGATCTTCCATGGTGCCATACATAAGGTCATATGTATTTGCCATGTATGTCTTTTCTATCTCGCGCTTGTTATAAATATTAAGTTTAAGCTCCATCATCCGCTCCTTACTCCGTCAGCTTGTCCGGCGTAAGGACATCATCAAAGAACGTTGCTATTTTAGTTGCACCCTTGCGAGTATCAAGCACGATGCCCTTACAAGCGCCGTTCTCACCAAAATCATGTTCCGTATATATTCCTGTATACGTAAGCTCCTGATTCGTTGAATCCGTTCCATCATCTTCCGTTGCAGAAGATTCTTCAGGAATTGCAAATGTGCCTTTATATCTCCACACATAGCGGTATTCTCCGTCTGTGCCCTTAGTACGATACCCGATAGCGTAATATTTAACTTTTCTCATGCTGTCAATAAAGGCCCCTGCAGATTTGTCGAATTTCTTGCCCGTTATATCTGCAAGCTGTTCAAGGTCGAGCGGAGCACACGTGATCTTTATCTCATCAGCACCTTCAGAACTTATATTTATAAGCGGTTTATTATCGTAATACTTTGTTGCTGTCGATGTCTCAACGGTCTTGCCTATCTCAGCCGTAGCTGCCAGACGCTTTACCTCGCCTACTATATAAGATTCTTTTGTATCTGTTATAACTTCTGCGTAAACAAGATTATCTACGCCACGAAATTCAAATACTTCTCCCATTTTATTCCTCCAAATCTTCCGGAATATATACAGTCAGCATACGTCCCGTATGTGTCTGTACGCCGCTGTCGGCATCCTGCCCGAAACCGTCAACGATCACCCCGTTATCCTTAAGTAACTTTATCGTTTCTCTCATTTCCACCTCTACGGCCTCAGGATCTACTGAGTAAAAATATATCCAGTAGCTCCACAGCGCACGGTGCGCTGCATTATCGTAATGCATTACTGCAGGCGTATCAAAGTTCCAGAATGTCCAGAACGAATCAGGCAGTCTTTCATCAGTCGCAAACGAACCCTGCAAGTATGCCTTATATCCCCGGCTTTCAAGGATCTCTATGAGTTTGTTTTTCATCACTTCATGACCTTTCCCAGTTCGTCACTGAATACTCCCGCCTGCAATTCCTTCACTTTTTTCCGTGTGTTTGCTCCGTATATGGAGTTGTAAAGCTTTCGATCCGGCTTCATATGCGGCGTGCCGTACATCAGGAATATTGACGGCAGACCGCCGCCTGATATGTCAAAACCTACAGGAACCTCTGCAACGCTGCCGGCCCACTTTACCGTGCCGTTTTTTCGCAAAGTGCTCTGCGTCTTTCCGGTCAGCTTATGCGGCGTTATTGCCGATTCTATCCCGGGTGTCACTGCGTCAAACGACTTTTTCAGAGCCGTTTCAGTAGTTTTTTCAAGGTCAGCTCCAAGCTTCAGGAGTTTTTCGGACAATTCAATAAATCCGTCAAACTCCAGTTTCATCTTATTCCTGCTCATTAAATTCCGCCTTTGTACCGCCTTACCTTAAACTTCATAAACTGGCTGCGCATCTCTATATTCTCCGGTTCGCCCAATATTTCATATTCAGCGCCATCCTCACGTTTTATGATGCAGTCAGAGCGGATATCCGGATCATACCAGGTCGTTATGACCGCAGTATCTTCAATAACAGTCATTCCGTTCAACTCACGCTCTGTACCGCCGTAAGACTTCCAGTTCACCCGGAGCACCGCCCCGGTATCAGGGTAAGTTTTTTTGTTGACGCCGTTATAGCTGCTGTACGTCGGTGTGAGCAGCATGACCGCCGTAGCAAACTGATCTGCATTCGGTTTATACATCAGTCTCACCTCTCGGATAGGAGAGCGCCAGCTGTGCGGCTCTCTCCCTAAAATACGGTGATAGTTCAACAGTCCCGCTGCCTAAGTTCCACATGTCGGCAACACCTCGTACTATGCAGCCCACCGCTGCCTCGCCGTTTACAGCCATATCCGAACATCCGGCATCTCTAAGGTAAAACTTAACTTCCTGAGCCAGTATGCCGAGCGCGTCATCGTGAAATTTTCCGCTTATACCTAAAACACTTTTTATTCTTGTAAGCAGATCAAAATCGTCCACAATGTCTAACGCAGCCATTTTTTACTCCATGTCGTCCGCAGATGCTTTCTTTACTCTAAAGAATGTCTTAAATGCTGCTACGTTACCGCCTACAAATACAGACGCTCTGAATGCTATCATGCCCTGCTTAAACTTGTAATCTTTTGATTCTGTGATCTCTACATCTGAGAATACAGGCATCTCATACGTGTCAAGCGCTCCGTATATCATTGTAGCCGTTCCGTCTGTCGTATCGGCATCGCTAAGCGACTTGCATGCGCTGTTGATTATGTATTCTACCGTTACACCGCCCTTTACGTACTCGATAGTGCCGCCGTTTCCTTTTGCTGTTACCTTGTAGACCGGCTCGAGATTAGCATTTCTTACGTCAACGAATGCTTTTATATCCTTCTTTGAAAGGATAAGCACTGCACTGTCCTCTACATCTTCATCGCCGCCATAGTGGAAAACGATATTGTTCAGAGTATTGGCGTCTATCGCAGCGATCTCCATATCATAGTCAGTCGGGATGACTTTAGCCGGGGCGTTGTATATGCCCGTTATAGTTCCGGTCGAACCTGCTCCTGTTACGATCTGCTTCGTTATTGTCTTTCTTATGGCTTTTCTTATTTCATCCTCAATGCGTGAAGCGTAGTCTATATTAGGCAGCTTCTTTACTTCCTCAGTCATTTCCGCGTATGCAGTGATCTTTGTCTTTGTAATGTCGATATAGTCGAAAGCCATATCCATGTCATGGTAATCGCTGCCTTCTGCTGTATAGTCGCCCTCACCGCCTGAAACAGCAAAGCCCTTCGTATATGATTCGCCACCGTCCAGCGGCACTGCATTTACACGATCTATCAGCCCTGAAACCTCGTTGAAATGGTCATGCAGATCTCTGCTGTATTTCTTTTCATTTACCAGCTTGCTTGACAGCGTTACGCCGCGCGCAGATATCTTTACAGTTTTGCCTGCTCTGAGGTCTGCGCCGCGCTGCTCATATACCCTGTCTTCAGGATCAACGCTGCGCTGCTCTATAGGTGACAGTCCACCGACCGGCGCGCCCTGTGCTCTGCGCTGTAATTCAGGGTCTAACTCTCCTGCTCTCGCCTGTGGCGGTTCATCACCCGGCTCATTGGCTGCAGGTTCATCGTTTGCACGTTCCGCCATTTCGGCCAGCTCGGATATTTCTCCGTCAAGCGCGCCTAAAAGTTCTATCTGTAACGCTCTGACCTGTGCGTCATCCGCTGCAGCGATAGCTTCAAGCAGCTTTGATCTCTTTGCTTTCTTTTCATCAAGCATTCTTAACAGTTTTTCTTTAAGTCCCATTCTTTTACTCCTTATATGCCTAACTTCGCTCTCATTTCAAATATAGCTCTTTCCGCTGTCGCCTTGTCTCCCTCCGGTGACTGCACCTTCCTCCGCTCACTCTCCAGTGATGCCAGGTCACTCTCCAGTGAACCTCTGGCGCGGGCGTCAACATCAGTGCCTGTGTAATACGGCCATGTAGCCGCTGTTACCTCGAATACTTCCGATATCCCCGTTATCCTCTTAGTCGGCATATCGGTATCAAGATCTTCCCATGAATAATCCGACACGCGGAATATGAAGCTCATCCCTCCCATGTCTCCGCGCTCTACCGCGCTGTATAATGCAAGCGCGTCAGCGTTGCGCTCTGTATCGAGCAGCGCATCAACAGCAAGACCCTTATCATCGATACTGAGCTGCATCGTGTTATTGCCGTTGTTATTGCGCGACCGTGCGAGTGGTATCTTCTTCGTATCATGGTTTATACAAAATACAACATCCTTAAAACTGCATTTTTCAAATGCTCTGCGGTCTATGACCTCATAAAACCAGCCGTCTATATCAGCAGCCTGGTCAAACACAGCAGCATGTCCTGTTATCCTGTGTTCGTTGTCTTCTCCGGTCAGCGCTCTGTAGTCTGTTCCGAATGACCGGCAGATTATATCGTTTTCCTTGTTCATATTTTCTTTACTCATTCGCCGTTATCCCTTTCTTTACTGCAGCTGAACCGGCGTTTGCCAGCTGATACTCATTCGCGATCGCCACATCTACGTAATTAAGGCTCTGAAGCCTTACGTCCCCGCCTGCATACGGCGGCAGCCCGAATAACTGCAATATCTTATTATTCGTGAGCGCCCCGCGCTCGCCTACCATCTTGACGAATTCAAGCTTCTGCGTAGTTGATAAGAATATAAGTTCCTCCGGGTATATCCGGATGCTGTTGCCGTATGAATGTTCGGTCGGCGTGAATACGGTCCGTGTTATCGCCTGTGCCAGTGACATGAGCTTCGGCTCTATCGCTCTCTGATAAAACGCCTGATGCTGTTCCGGTGTCGCTTCACCGTTCAGGACGGCAAGGCTGACGCCGAAGTGTCTGAGTATCTTATGGTCTAAAAATTCAAGCGTATCTTTGTCTATAAGCTTCGGGTCCGCTTTTATCGGAATGTAATCACTTTTTGCATCCATCGGGATTATTCCGCTGTCGCGTTCCTTCAGCTTTTTCTCGAAGCGTTCAGCTTCACTTTTCTGTTCTTCATTTCCCATATACATCGGGAGCTTCAATATTCCGGTTATCTTTAAGCTGTTCTCAACGGCTATACCGAGGCTCTGCATAAGCTTGTCATATATCTTGACCGTATTAAGCAGATCCTCAACTTCCTCCGTGCCATATTCATTACCGCCCAGATACTCATTAGCTCCGTAGTGCATGCGCCAGTGGATGAGGTTGTCGTACGGTATAGTGAATTCATTGCCGCCTCCGAACGTCATGCGTATGAACATCCGCCCGGAATCATCCTGCATAAAATCCACTCGGCGCGGATCCAGCGGATAGAGTGCGGCAACGTCACGGCTTTTTACAGTTCCGTTGTCATTGTATGTATATACGAACCGCGGATATATAAAGCAATTCGCATTCTTCAGCAGCAGATACGTTGACTTTTCCATGAAGTCAGCCGGCGTCATGTACTCATTCGCCTGATACTGGAACAGTTTATTGAGCTGCGTATTCCTTATCTTCAACATTCCGTTTTTATCTTCCAGAATGTGATTTATCTGTACCTTGCGCATCTCGTCCGTTATGCAAGCCATACACTGCTGCACTACGTCCGAAACATACACATCGTTGCCGAACTGTGAGAATATCGGCGTGCGCCCGCTCAGCATCTTTGAGTAACGCAGCCCGCTTTTCACGTATGTAATTGTATTTTTTAATGTGTCAAAAAAACTCATAGTCGCTCCTTTAAAGCTGCGCCAGGAATTCCGTTTTATATCTCTTGTATATCGCGTACAGGTCTATCGCCGCAGCTGCTCCGTCTATGTGACGGCTCCTGATATCCTGAACCTTGACCGGTATCATCAGACCGCTCGCGTCCATCTGCAGCGCTACATTGCCGAAACAGAACTTGTCCACCGGATTGTTGTTGTAGTAAAACAGCCTGTCTTTAAGGTCTGACGCAAGCATGTCCATCGGATCGGTAAGAACGTACTTGTTTTGGTCTATTCTCTCCCATGTATCAGTGTCCTTTGTTCCGGCACTCCATCCGTAATCATCCATACGCTGCAGGAAAGCCTTTGCAAAGCGGTCGTCATAACCGCCCTTGTATAGCCTTATCTTATATTTCTGCAGGAGTTCAAAAAACCAGTCTGCAACTTTTCCAAGGTCGAGTTCGTTGCCTCGATGCATCGTTATGTACCCCTGTTCCACCCATTTCCGGAACATCGGCTGATCGTCAGCAGGAAGGCGCTCTATCTTGCCTTCAGGTATGAAGTACTGCGCTACGGAATACTTGACCGGGTCGCCCCGGCGCATTATAAGCGCTCTCACACAACAAAGGTCTGTAGTCATAGACAGGTCAGCACCGCCCAGGCATAACGCTCCGGCAAACTCTGACAAATCGAATCCGCATTCAAAGTCGTAGTCCTCACTCATGAGCCATGCAGCGGCGTTGTTCTGCTTTATGTTGAAATCTTTAGCCAGGGTAAATACCCTGTCGGCCTGACTTCGTTTCGCCTTGCTCAGCTCGCGCTTCATGTAGTCATATTTTTTAGTAACTCCGAGATTCGGGTTTGACTTGTGCCAGGCTGTCCTGCCCGCCTTTATATCTTCATCGTTAACTGACCATATCTCTTCTTCGGAATCCTGAGTGTAAAGCCATACAAGGACCGTCTCCGCATCCGCGTCACCTTCAAGCTCTCCGTGAAGCATCTTGCGCGCATCCACAAGCTCCTTATCGAGATAGCCATCATTTACAAATCCTTCAGTTGTGATATTTATAAACATTGCCTCGTCTTTTGTGGACTGTGACTGCTCTATGGACTTTGCTATAACGTTGTCCTTCATCTCGTGGCTTTCGTCTAATATGGCAAAGTCAATATTTCGACCTTCTTTTGCGTTTGATTTCTGCGTAAGCTTGAAAACTCTGGATTTGTTTTTCTTGTTTATGATCCATCGCTGGTTTTTATGTGTTCGCTTGCTTCGCGGGTCAAATGCCTCGCGCATGTTAGCGATCTCAAGAAATACGATATCTGTCTGAGCGTCGTCATTTGATGCGCAGACGATATCAGAGCCGCCATTGCCTATCATCATTTCAGAAAAACCAAGTGCCGCGCATAACGTTGACTTGCCGTTTTTACGCGCTACGAGCAGGATAGCCTTTCTGAATCTTCTGCAGCCGGTTTCTGCCATCTTGAAGCTGTAAAGCGTTTCAATGAAAGCAAGTTCCCACAGCTCCAATTTGAGCGGTTTTCCGTAAAATGGGCTCTTTGTCTGCTTGCAGAATCGTGAAATAAATTCTATCCGCCTGTGTCCGGCTTTCAGATCGTAAACATAACGCGGATCATCAAGATCTCGCCGCAGATTTTGCAGGCATGTTATAAGCTCCTGCCCCGCGATTATCTCGCCAGCCTCTATCTTTTCGAGGTATTGCAGCAGGTAACTATCCGAAATCTTCAAGGAACTCATCGAACTCGTCAGTCTCCTCTATCAGATTTCTCTGTAATATGCTGTTCAGAACTTTGATTATTCCTGTGTAGCTCTGTATATTTTCTTTGTACTGTTTCGCTGCCTCTGTGCGCTTCTGCTGCGCCGGGTTCTCCGGGTTCACCCGGATCATCGGCATCGTGCGCAGCTCCCGCAGCTGTTCCTCAAGGAATGCCGCTTCAAGCAGCAACGGCTCAGCAAGCTTGCGCTTGTTCTCGTCTACATTTTCAAATATAGCTCGCAGTTCTGCGAGCCTGTCAGGCGGTGACGCCTGTATGCCATTTTCTGTATTTATATTTTCCATTTTTCCATACTCCCTGACTTTCATGAGATTTCTGAAAAAATTCCGGAAAATCTCAATTTTTTGGTTTATGTGCACCCGTCATCCCCCTCGCAGTCCCCATTTGGTTGATGATACAAACGATACTGGGGGGAGGATGAACGCGCACAGGTTTGTTAATATATATTTTTTCAGGAGAACAATTTATATCAAAGCGCCGTCAGGTCGTCGCAGACTGAAAGTTTGCTGTCTTGTTTACCGAATGTGCCCGCTCGCTGAACGGCGCCTGATGTCGTATCATACCTGGACGGATTCAAAATATTTATCTATGTATCCCTTCCATGCTTCTATGTCTCTTTCGCCCGGCGATTCATACAGGCGACGAAGACATGTTTCTTTGTCGGTGTCAATGTGTATAAGCTCGGCCTGTAATCTGTCAGCCAGTCTCTCGCGCTCACCGCGCGACGGATAGCCGCCAATCACATACGCAGTCTGCCACTGTCCGCGCCTCGTCTTTATCTGATCGAGCAGTGCATCTCTTATACCGAACACGTTTGCTTTTAAGTAATTATTCTTAACGTAGCGCGCGTTAGCTGTCACAGCCTGCCACAGGCTGTCAATATCAACAACGATGTCTCTGTCTGTCTTAGTATTCTTTACGTATGTGGTCTTGCCTGATAACGGACTGCCCCACACGATATACACACGTTGTGGCTGATACAGTCCGAAACGGTTGTGTATCTTGTTATGACAGTGATGGTGTACAAGCTGTACGTTATCAGGATTGAGACTGACCGCAGGATCATTTACATTGCTCATCGTCAGAGGTTCCTTATGATGCCCTATGATGTCATAAGCTTTGACCATAGGCTGACCGCAGCACTCGCATATGAGCAGACCTGATTCATTCAGACGCTCGGCTTTGATCACCTTCAGGAACTTTTCCCATTCTCTTGATTTATAAAATGCTGTCAGACTTGTATACATCGGTTGACCTCTTCAGTTGTTCTTTGCTGACATATGCTCTTTGGCGACATATGTTATTTGGATATGGTTGCCTCTTCAGTGATTCCTCTATTTTGGGGGAATCCAGTATTTACAATGGTTTAATGCTTTACGCACGGTCTTGATTTCACCCGTGCATACGTTAATTCAAGAAGGATGTTTGTTTGAACACATTATGAACTCACCACTGTTCCGCCTCTGCCATCTGCTTCCTTAGCTGCTGTTCCTCTCTCTTGATCTGCAGCATCGCCGGATTGTCCGACCAGTCATGCGCGCGATCAAGGTTCTTGAGTATCAGCGAACACGCTGCAACAGACGGCGGCTCATGTTTCTTTGTTTTTTCAGTGTAGACGACGTCCTTATATACGCCTTCGTCGTCCTTTTCTTTTTTCGTATAGACTTTTACCTCTTCGTACTCGTAACCTTTCGCCCTCTTGAGCAGTGCCGCGAATACGTCAGATATAACAGCCTCTTTTGCATCATGCATAGCCTCTGCGAACTCCGGATAGCGTTCCTTGTAGTTCCACAACGTCTTAGTGGAGATCCCAAGCTTTTTAGCTATGTCACTTTCAGTAAGACCGTCACGGCGGCGCCACAGGTAGATCTCCGGAATTTTTTTCTTTACCTGTTCGTATTTTCCTCGTTTCATGTCTTACCTGCCTTTTGCCG
>CAVGAH010000043.1:0-15995 GCA_963627215.1 bacterium
CTATTCCGTTTTGTTTCTTTTTTTAAACGGCACGGCGTTTACTATACGGTGCAGGCTGGGAAGGACCGGCCGTGGCCGGAAGTTAATTTTTATTTGTTGAGTCGAAATCGATACCCGGCTGTCTATGGACATGACCGGACATCTGAGTAGGCCAGGAGGTTATTAAATGAAATCTTACATTGCAAAGCCTCAGGAAGTTGAAAGAAAGTGGTACGTACTCGACGCAGAGGGTAAGACTCTCGGTCGTCTCGCATCAGAAGCAGCTTCTATCTTAAGAGGTAAGAAAAAGCCGATCTACACACCACACGTTGATACCGGTGACTATGTTATCATCATCAACGCTGAAAAGGTTGAAGTAACCGGTAAGAAGAGAAAAGAAAAGATCTACAAGAGACACACTGGTTATCCGGGCGGTCTCCGTGAGATAACTTTCGAAAAGTTACAGGCTAAGAATCCTGAAGAGATCATCAGACACGCTGTTAAGGGCATGATGCCAAAGGGTTCTCTCGGAAGACAGATGTACAAGAAGTTAAAGGTATACGCTGGCAACGAGCACAATCATGCTGCTCAGAAGCCTGAAGTATGGGAATTTTAACGGAAGGGAGGAAATCGAAAAATGGCTACAATGCAGTATATAGGTACAGGCAGAAGAAAGTCTGCCATTGCCAGAGTTAGATTGATCCCTGGTACTGGTAAGATCACTATCAATAAGAAGGATCTTGATGAATATCTCCCAATGGAGATCCTCAAGAACGAAGTTAAGCGTCCTTTCGTTGTTTCAGGCAATGAAGGCAAGTATGACGTTATCGCTCTCGTAAACGGCGGCGGTACTACTGGTCAGGCAGGCGCTCTCAGACACGGTATCTCAAGAGCTCTCTGCGCTGCAGATCCTGAAAACAGACCTTCACTCAAGGCTGCCGGATTCCTCACTCGTGACCCACGTATGAAGGAAAGAAAGAAGTACGGTCTCAAGAAGGCCAGAAGAGCTTCACAGTTCTCAAAGAGATAATCCATACGGAAATATCTTGTTTTCGAATTTTCAAAACCCCGAAGGTCTCGGCTTTCGGGGTTTTTTATGTACTCGTATTAATTAAAAAGTAAAAATTGCGAATATACGGTGTATAATACATGTTAAAGATAAATGGCAGTCCATGGGCGCGGTGACGCGCGGGTGATACTGTTTTTACATATTTTGTATTTTATTTCAGGAGATCGTATTATGCACAGTAAAGGAAAAAACATTGACAAAAGCTTTATTTTCGTACTTATAACTGCGTTCTGCTTCGGCACTATGGAAATAGCGCTGAAGCTCGGCGGGGGCAGCTTTTCGGCTCTTCAGATAACGTTTCTGCGGTTCCTCATAGGTGGGCTCTTTCTCCTGCCGTTTGCTGTCAGGGATGTAAAAAAGAAGGGCATCAGGCTCACAAAGGGCGATATCGTTTACATAACGATGCTCGGCGTAGTCGGCATATGCATCAGCATGACGTACTTTCAGTTAGGTGTGATGAACTGCAATGCCAACACGGTCGCCGTCATTACATCCTCAAACCCTGTATTTACGATGATCTTTGCACATTATATCGTAAAAGAGCCGTTTACTGTCAGAAAGGCTATCGTGCTTGTCATCAGCGTTATCGGCCTTATATTTGTCGCCGACCCTGTCGATATGGCAGAGGGCAATACATCAAAAGGTCTGCTCTATACTTTTATCGCTGCTGTAATGTTTGCACTCTATACAGCGCTCGGCAAGCTGCGCGTCGCAAAGCTCGGCGGTATGATTCAGAACAGCGGAAGCTTCCTTATCGCTGCGGCTATCGAATTTATCATAGTCCTCGTCAAGGGCGATCCGGTCATCTCAGGCATAACGCTCCATAGTATGCCCGTCCTTCTTTATACCGGCATAGTCGTAACAGGCATCGGCTATTTCGCATATCTCAAGGCCATCGAGCTTTCAGGACCTTCCAATGCGTCTGTAGCCTTCTTTATAAAGCCTGTTATCGCAGTCATACTTGCTCAGATCATACTCGGCGAGCCTATAAGATGGAATATCGTTTTCGGCGTCTGCCTTATCCTCGTTGGTTCGCTCATAAATATGCTCGGGGCTCGTCGTAATTAATTATACGATTTTACATTGTAAAACTATTGTAATTTACTCGTAAATTTGATACTCTAAGTTGTGGTTAATGCACGGTTCTCCTGTGAATGCCTCATCCTGCTGACGCGCCGGGCGCGTGGAAGGATATATTGCATTTGCATCAGATCCGTTCTTTAATTAATTCTATACTATTTTAATTGGACTCAAATTAAACAAGGAGAGAAAACAATGAAAAGAATCTTAGCATTAGTACTCACTTTAGCTATGGTCGTTTCTCTTTGTGCATGCGGAGGCGGAGCTGCAAATAACGGTTCTGCGGCTGCTGAAGGCGGCAACACTGCTGTCAAGGCCGGATTTATCTTCCTGCACGATGAGAACTCAACTTATGACCTGAACTTCATCAATGCTGCAAAGGAAGCATGTGATGCTCTCGGAATCGAATATGTCTTCAAGACAAACATTCCTGAAGGTCAGGAAGCTTACGACGCTGCTTGCGAACTCGCTGATGAGGGCTGCAACTTCATATTCGCTGACAGCTTCGGCCACGAAGACTACATCATCGAGGCTGCAAAGGAATATCCTGATATCCAGTTCTGCCACGCTACAGGTACAAAGGCTCACACTGAATCAGATATCACAAACTTCCACAATGCGTTCGCTTCTATCTATGAAGGCCGTTACCTCGCAGGTATCGCTGCTGGTATGAAGCTCAACGAAATGATCGAAAACGGCGACATCACTGCCGATCAGGCTAAGATGGGTTACGTAGGTGCTTATACATATGCAGAAGTTATCTCAGGATACACTTCATTCTTCCTCGGCGCTCGTTCAGTTTGCCCTTCAGTTACAATGGAAGTTACATTCACGGGTTCATGGTATGATGAAACTGCTGAAAAGGAAGGCGCTAACAAGCTCATCCAGGACGGCTGCGTTCTTATCTCACAGCACGCTGACTCTATGGGCGCTCCTACAGCATGCGAAACTGCAGGAGTTCCTGACGTTTCTTACAACGGAAGCACTGCAAGCACTTGCCCTGAAACATTCATCGTTTCTTCAAGAATAGACTGGGCTCCTTACTTCAAGTACGCTATGGGCTGCGTTGCTGAGGGCAAGGCTATAGACGTTGACTGGGTAGGCGACCTCTCAACAGGTTCTGTAGTTCTTACTGAGCTCGGAAAGAACGCTGCTTCAGGTACTCAGGAAGCTATCGACGCTGCTGCTGCTGAAATGGAAGCAGGAACTCTTCACGTATTCGACACTTCTACATTCACTGTGGAGGGCGCTGCTCTTGACAGCTACATGGCTGACGTAGATACAGACGCTGACTATGAACCTGACCACGAAGTAATTTCTGACGGTTACTTCCATGAGTCAGATGTTCAGTTCAGATCTGCTCCGTACTTCGATGTACAGATCGACGGCATCACCCTGCTCGATACAAAGTTCTAAAATATCAATATAAATTCGAAGCAAGGGACGGCATCGCGGCTCCGCGCCGCGTCGCCCTTTGCTTTTATTTTTTTTCACTAAAGACATATCGGCCGGAACTCGCAATATCCGGAATAAAATTTCAAAATAACATTCTAAGTCAATCATTAATAAATTCATCACTCATCAGGAAGGAGCTACACGATTGCAAGACAGAATCGCTGCAGTGACTATGCGAAACGTCACTAAGAAATTTGGCTCTGTTGTTGCCAATAACAATGTGAGCCTTGACATTTACAAGGGCGAGATCCTCGCGCTGCTCGGTGAGAACGGCAGCGGCAAGACAACTCTTATGAATATGCTTTCCGGCATATACTTCCCTGATGAAGGCCAGATCTTCATCAACGGAAAGGAGGCCGTGATTTCTTCACCTAAGGACGCCTACGATCTCGGTATCGGTATGGTCCACCAGCATTTCAAGCTGATCGATGTACTCACGGCTACTGAAAATATAGTTCTCGGGCAGAAAGGACGCCTTGACCTTAAAGGCGCGGCAGCCCGCATCAGCGAGATCTGCGACAAATACGGTTTTGAAGTAGATCCCAACCAGAAGATATGCGACATGTCCGTATCTCAGAAGCAGACTGTAGAAATAGTAAAGGTACTTTTCCGCGGCGCTGACATACTGATACTGGACGAGCCTACAGCAGTACTTACGCCGCAGGAGACTGAAAAGCTGTTTGCAGTACTTCGCAACATGAAAAACGACGGAAAGGCTATCGTTATAATCACACACAAGATGAACGAAGTAGAAAGTCTGTCCGACAGAGTTGCCGTTCTTCGCCACGGAGAATACATCGGCGACATGATAACAAGTGAAACCAATGCTGAGGAGATGACCAACATGATGGTTGGCCGCGCTGTCAGCCTTAATATACACAGAGCCGATCCTGTCGACCCGCAGCCTCGTATAAAAGTCGATGGCCTTACGGTAAGAGGTCAGGACGGCGTACTCAAACTCAAGGATATTTCATTTACTGCATACAGCGGTGAGATACTCGGTATCGCAGGCATTTCCGGAAGCGGTCAGAAGGAGCTTCTGGAGGCTATCGCAGGCCTGCAGCGCGTAGAGTCGGGCAGCATAATGTACCTCGACGAGCTCAGGGGAAACGAAGAGCTCATCGGCATGGACCCGCGCAAGATCGCCGAACTTGGTGTAAACCTTTCGTTTGTACCGGAGGACCGACTCGGCATGGGCCTTGTAGCAAACATGAACCTGACAGAAAACATGATGCTGCGTTCATTCAGACACGGGCATTCAATGTTCGTAGACAGCAAGGAGCCAAAAAGGCTCGCTCAGAAGGTAGTTGATTCCCTCGAGGTAGTTACTCCGGGGCTGAACGTTCCTGTAAGATTCCTTTCAGGCGGTAACGTTCAGAAGGTGCTCGTAGGACGTGAGATCGCGTCTACGCCTACAGTACTGCTCACTGCTTACGCTGTCCGCGGACTTGATATAAATTCTTCGTATACTATATATGACCTTATAAACCAGCAGAAGGAAAAGGGCGTCGCTGTAATTTACGTCGGCGAGGACCTCGACGTACTGCTCGAGCTTTCTGACCGCATCCTCGTCCTCTGCGACGGCGAGGTCAGCGCTGTACTCGACGGCAGAAAGGCAGACAAGAAGGAAGTCGGTCTTTACATGACACATGTAGGAGGTGGAACTGATGGAAAATAAAAAACACGAGCCACTGTTTCATATAGCCAAGCGCGAGCAGCTTCCGTGGCACAAGGCATGGGGCATCAGACTTCTCGCCATCGTCGCTGCCATGATAGTCTGCGCCGTTCTGACAACTATACTCACAGGAGACAATCCTATACAGGTATACGGCTCCATATTTAACGGCGCGTTCGGTTCTTCAAGAAAGACATGGATAACGCTTCAGAATATCGCAGTCCTGCTCATAATAACTCTGGCTCTTACGCCTGCGTTCAAGATGAAATTCTGGAATATCGGCGGCGAAGGTCAGATACTCATGGGCGGTCTCGCAGCCGCAGCATGTATGATATGCTTCGCAAACAAGCTTCCTCATGCAGTGATAATAATCCTCATGATAATCTGCAGCCTGGCTGCAGGCGCTGTATGGGGACTCATTCCTGCAATATTCAAGGCAAAGTGGAACACCAACGAAACGCTTGCAACTCTTATGATGAACTACATCGCCATACAGCTCGTAGCTTACTTCATAGTCGTATGGGAGGTTCCTAAGGGTTCAGGTAAGATCGGTATCATAAATCAGGGTACGAGCATCGGCTGGCTGCCTAACATCGGCGGTTCCAAGTACCTGTTGACTATAATAGTCGCGATCGCTGTAACTATCGGTATGTACATCTATCTCAAGTACAGCAAGCACGGCTACGAGATCTCGGTCGTAGGCGAAAGTGAGAACACTGCGCGCTACGTCGGCATAAAAGTTGAAAAAGTAATTATCCGTACTATGCTGATCTCAGGCGCTATATGTGGTTTGGCAGGCCTGCTGCTCGTTGCAGGCATCAACCATACGATCACTACTACGATCACAGACGGCGAAGGCTTCACAGCCGTTATGACATCGTGGATGGCGAAGTTCAACCCGCTCGGAATGATATTCACATGCTTCCTCATAATATTTATGGACAGAGGTGCGAGCCAGATATCTACTACTTTCGGGCTCAACCAGTCGTTCGCCGACATAATCACAGGTATCCTCCTGTTCTTTATCATCGGCTGCGAGTTCTTTATCAACTACAAGATACACTTCAGAGGAAAAGCTGAAAAGACTGTAGCCGACGGTAATGCGGCTGCAATAAATACTCCGTCGGAGGCTGCGCCCGGCGCAGACACAGATGAAGATACTCAGGGAAAGGACGGTGACAGATAATGTTTGATTTTACATCATTTATACCTCGTGCGGTCAGCCAGGGGATACCTCTGCTTCTCGGAAGTACGGGCGAAATAATAACTGAAAAATCCGGCAACCTGAACCTCGGTCTTCCGGGCGTCATGTACGTAGGCGCTATAAGCGGCGTTATCGGTTCGTTCTTCTACGAGCAGTCGCTTGCTTCTCCGTCTGATATAAACGCCTTTCTGGCAATATTCATTCCTGTGCTCTGCTCGCTCATCGGCTCGCTCATCATGGGACTTATATTCTGCTTCCTGACTATAACGCTCCGCGCTAACCAGAACGTTACAGGTCTTGCGATGACTACGTTCGGCGTAGGCTTCGGTAACTTCTTCGGCGGCTCGCTTATAAAGCTGTCGGGAAGCGATATTCCTTCTATCGCGCTTTCTGCAACGAGCTCGTTCTTCAGCAAGCAGCTTCCTTTTGCAAAGGATCTCGGCGCGTTCGGAAAAATATTCCTTTCGTATGGATTCCTTGCGTATGCAGCTATAATCATAGCTCTTATCGCTTCATACGTGCTGAATCATACGCGCCTCGGTCTGCATCTGCGCGCTGTAGGTGAAAATCCTGCAACTGCCGACGCTGCCGGTATAAACGTTACTCGCTACAAGTACGGCGCTACTTGCATTGGCTGCATGATCGCAGGTCTGGGCGGTCTTTACTACGTAATGGACTACGCTTGCGGCGTATGGTCTAACGACGCGTTCGGCGACAGAGGATGGCTCGCTATCGCGCTCGCTATATTCGCTATATGGAGGCCTAACCTCGATATACTCGCTTCTATACTCTTCGGCGGTCTTTACATCCTGTACCTTTATATGCCTACAGGTATGGACCACATGGAGTACAAGGAGCTTTACAAGATGATCCCTTATGTTGTAACTCTCGTCGTTCTCGTTGTTACCAGCATGAGGAACAAGCGTGAGAATCAGCCGCCTGCTTCGCTCGGACTTTCTTACTTCCGTGAGGAGCGATAGTTTTACCGGGTGCGCGTTGTTGACGTTTAATTTGTGATCTATTTTGCAGGCTTGTGGGGCCGGTGACGGCCGCAGGTTTTGTACTAAAACCCCCTGATCGGTCGCGGTCAGGGGGTTTTCATTACTTGATATTTATCATTATTTATTTGCTTGCCGCGCGGCGGGTCTACTGCTCGCGGAACTTGATCTCGCCTGTTGCTGCATCCATGCTTTCTACGATAGCGAGTGATTCGAGCTGGTAGCCGAGATTTCTGATTATCTGGCCGCCGTTTTGGAAGCCCTTTTCTATCGCTATGCCTATGCCTGCTACTTCAGCGCCTGCTGCATTTACTATCTGGATGAGGCCCTGGAGCGCGCAGCCGTTTGCGAGGAAATCGTCTATTATCAGGACTTTGTCGTCCTCGTTCAGGAATTTCTTTGAGACTATTATATTGTTTGTAGTCTGGTGCGTGAATGAAACTACTTCTGCTGTGTACATGTCGCCGTCGAGGTTGATGCTCTTGGATTTCTTGGCGAATACTACAGGCACGCCGAAATGGAGCGCTACTACGCTTGCGATGCCGATACCTGATGCTTCTATCGTCAGGATCTTTGTTATCTCCTTGCCTGCGAAGCGCTTTGCGAACTCTTCGCCCATCCGGTCAAACAGCTTTACGTCCATCTGGTGGTTCAGGAAGCTGTCTACCTTGAGCACGTTTCCTTCTTTTACTACTCCGTCCTTAGCTATGCGTTCTTCTAAAAAATTCATAAATAAGTATCTCCTTTGAAGTTCGATTCCTGTTTTCTGTATTTGTATATTTCTGAACTTTTATTGTAACATACTTGCGGAAATTTTGAAGGTGTTACGGAGTATTTGTGCTTTGCGGATTTTAGCGGCATCGTTAATAGGCGATTTGTTGTCCATCCTGCTCTATAAAGCTAGCCTATCAGCTTTTCTATGGCGAGTATATATATCTCGGTCATCTTGCGCAGGCTTTCGACTGCCAGGAATTCGTTTGCTTCGTGGGCGAGCTCTACTTCGTCAGGGAAGAGCGGGCCGAAGGATATCGCGTTCGGTATTGAACGGGCGTATGTCGCGCCGCCGATAGAGAACATGTCGTTTTCAGTGTCGCCTGTGACTTCTCTGTAAGCTTCCATGAGCTTTGCAACGAGCGGCGCTTCGCGTTCTACGTAGAGCGGCGGCAGATAAAGCTGCTCCGTACAGCCGAAGCCTGCTTTTCTGAATGCCGCGTACATCTTATCTGTTATCGCGTCCTTTTCCATCGTTGCAGGATAGCGAGTATTTCCCTGTAAACGTACAACGCCGCCCGACAGCTCGGCTGTTCCGATATTCAACGTAAGCGGACCTGATATCTCATCGCTTACGCGCGAATCAACGCCTGAGCCGTCGTAGCCCGCGCCTGCGGTAGACATATACGCTGCAAGGAATCCTTTGTCGTCAAAAGCTATACCTGAACCGTCAAGCGCTTTAACAAGCAGCTCGAGCGCGCTCAGACCCTTTTCCGGCGACATCGCATGAGCTGAAACGCCTGCCGCACTCAGCCTGAATCCGTCCTCTGTTTCTTCGAGATAAAGCGCTTCTTTATCCTGCAGGCCTGCATCGAGCTCAGTCCTTGATACGGACGCGCGCATTCCCTCGGCTGCTTCTCCGCGTATCTCAGGGATAACGCTTATCTCGCATACAGCCTCGGCAGGGACCATGTTGCGTCCGAGGCCCGCCTTGAGATACGTTATCACTGCCTCAGGCGCGCCGGGCGCGCTATCCTCTGTCTGATTTATTCCTGCATTATCTGAGCCGCCTCCAAGCGTATATTCCAGATCAAAATCAACAAGCCCCTTCTCGCAGTTCACCATAGGGAAATATCCGTCAGGAACGAATGACACGTCAGGCATGCGTTCCGCATGCTCGTTATAGTAGTCGATGCAGCGCAGGCCTTCCTCCTCGTCAGCGCCGATTATGAGCCTTATGCTCCATTCGTCTGGCAGCAGCCCGTTATCAACGATGTATTTCATAGCGTAAAGGCTGCTGACAACAGGTCCCTTATCATCGAGCGAGCCGCGCCCGAATATCTTTCCGTCCTTTACGACAGCCTGAAAAGGCGGCGTTTCCCAGCCCGGGCCCGCTTCTACGACATCGACGTGAGCCAGTATGCCGATCATCTTTTCGCCGCTGCCGACAGTTATCTCAGCCGCGTATCCGTTGTAATTTTTTGTCTGCATGCCCATTGACTCGGCGAGCCCTATCACCGCGTCAAGCGCTTCCTTCGGGCCGCGTCCAAACGGCGCGCCGTTTGCTTCGTCCGCAGTGTCCGGGTCCCACGAGCTGTCTATCGCGATAAGCTTCGCCAGCTCATCAGTCATATCGTCTAATACCGATAATGTATATTCTTCTCTATTCATATATTTTTGCTCCTTTTATCGGGTTATCAGAGCAGCGCGTTACTACGCTGCAACATACAGATATTATATCTTTTTCACGCAGTGACGCGTGCCCGCTTATATTGTATCATTCACAAAATTTCATTCGCCATTTTTTAAATTATTTCAAAGAAACCATTCTTAAAACACGTTACAATATTACTGTGATACTTCACCACTTTATTTGGATAAAGGCAGGCAGATATCATGAGCCCCAAATGCTCCTCGAATACGCTTTGCTGTACGCCGGCCGGGCCGGCCCGATCCCTGTAAAGTCATTAGTATGTGAATGATTTCATTTATTAATATAACTCAAGAAAGAAGGTACTCCAGAATATGGCATATTTTGAACTCCAGCGCGCGGCTGACAAGCTCATCCGCGACATATTCGCTGTCAAAAAGGACGAGGTCGTTGTCATCACTGCCGATACAGGCTCAGACATGGAACTCGTGAACGCTGTCGCTTCAAGCGCATACAGCGCAGGCGCTAAACCAATGGTCATCACTATCGCTACACCGTCAGGCGTAGGCAAGGCTGCCGACCCTGACATCCCTGTTGACACGCTCACGGGCGCGCTCATGAGCTGCGACGTATGGATAGAATTCAACCACCAGTGGCTGCTCTACTCTACACCGTTTGAAAGAGCAATCGAGGGCAACCCTAAGCTCCGCTACATGTGTCTCGTAGACTTCGACTGCCCGCTCCTCATCAGAGTTGTCGGAAACGTTGAAACTGAACAGCTCCAGAAGTTTATGACTCGCGTTGCCGACCTCCACAGAGATGCGAAGGAGATGCACGTAACTACTCCTGCAGGCACAGACGTAAGCTTCAAGCTCAACCCGACTCACTACATATCAAATGACTGCGGCGACGCTTCAGAGCCGGGCATGCACTTCCTCACAGGCCAGCTCAACATCGTTCCTGAGTTCAGTACTATCAACGGAACTATCGTATTTGACGGCACTATCACTCCGCCGTTCGGCAAGATCCCTGACGAGCCTGTAAAGCTCACAGTCGAAGGCGGCAAGATCGTCAAGCTCGAGGGCGGCACAGCTGCAAGAGAATACGAAAAGTGGCTCGCTTCATTTGACGACGACGGCATGTTCCGCATGGCACACATCGCTTACGGCTTCAACCCGGGCGCAACTCTCAGCGGCAACATCTGCGAGGACGAGCGCGTATGGGGCTGCACAGAATGGGGCATCGGCTACGTAAGCCCGCTCGACGCGCCGCCAAACGGGCAGGACGCAAAATCCCACACAGACGGCATCTGCCTCAACTCAAGCGTTTGGATCGACGGCAGACAGATCATGGATGAGGGTAAGATCTGCGACCCTGAATTAATAAAACTTTCACCTGTGAAGTAATAAATAAAACATACCGTGCGCATTTTACGCAGCTTTAGCTGCAATGTAAAAATGCGACAGCGTAGTCCGCACAGCGGACGTAGGAAGGCAGCTATGCTGCCTGTTGCGCCCGGCGCACCCATAAAAATAACCCGAACTCATCGTGAGCTCGGGTTATTTATTTTATATATCATCAATTACTTAACGAGCCGCCTCCGGCAGTCTTTCCGCGCCCTTATCCATAGCATCGCCGAAAAGCTTCATGCCTATTACATAAAGGATAATTGTCACGATTATGCCCTGCAGGAACGGAACTCCGAAAGGCACGAGCTTCGTGACCGCATAGCCTGCGAGCCATGAAACGATGCCGACCCAGTTGAAGCCTGAACGCATCTTGTAGTTTGCAGCCTTTCCGCGGCCTGTGATCCAGTAGTCAGCGATTATTACGCCCATCATAGGAAGCATGATCTCGCCGAGTATAGTCAGGAACGCTTCAAAGTGATCTGCCAGACCGAACGCCGCGCATACAGTTCCGAGTATGCCTGAAACTATAGTCGCCGCTGCTCTCTTGTCGTCCTTGAGGTTCAGCATCAGAACGGCGTTTATACCGCCCGAGTAAGCGTTTGCAGTGTTTGTAGTCCATGCCGAAGCGATGAGGATTATCATAGCGAGTACAGGGATGCCTACCTCGCAGAATACCTGCGTGATATCATACTGATCGGCAACCTTTGTCATAACTGCGCCGAGTATTACCATTGCAACGCCCGCCGGGAATACGCCGATAGAGCTTGACAGTATCGTATCGCGGCGAGTAGCCTGATATCTCGTGATGTCGGCAGCCGCAAGGCAGCCTGCAGTCATAAAGCTTACAGTCAGAAGTATGCCGTCAGCCATAGACATCGAACCGTCGCTCGTATCTGTGTAAAGCGCTCCCGTTCCGAACTTTCTGAGCGAGAGCCAGCAGCCTACTACAGTTACGATAAAGAGCGCCGGGATGGCTATCTTGTTGAGCCAGCCGAGAGCGTCTATGCCGTAAACGGCAGTTACCATCATTATGATGCCCCAGATCACCATCGAAACGACAGGCGGGATGCTCACGCCGAATGACTGGTCGAATAAATTAGAAAACGCGTTGCCGCAGACTCCCGTCTGCACTGCGAACCAGCCGATCATAGATATAAATGTTATGAGGCTGACGAATATGCGCGCGCCGTTTTTACCGAAGCCGCCTACAGACGTCATACATGTCGGCACGCCGAGGTCGCTTCCTATTATACCCATCAGGCAGAACAGTAATATTACTATAACGTATCCTATAACGCCCGCTGTGATAGCTGCGCCGAGCGACATGCTCTGTACGAGCATACCTCCGAGCAGCAGGCTCGGCACGCATATCATTATGCCTGCCTGTATGAGAGCCACGTTTATCCAGCTCTTGCGTTCCTTTAGCGGAACAGGTGTCAGCGTTGTGGTTTCAACGTGGCTGTGTTTCTTTTCTTCGTTCATTGTTTATTATCCTCCGGATATATTGTATTAGTCCATTTTACTGGTTTATCACTTTCCCGCGGTGAACTTTTACAGTTGCGCTGTGGTGAATACTTAAAGTATATAATTAATCCGGTCGGAATTCTTTAAATTAATTTCAAAATATGGATCGTATTTTTGAATAAATTCTAAAATGAATGCGGCGCCTGCGGGCGCCGCATTCACAATATTTATTTTTCATTTCCCGCGCACCGGCGCATTTTACGCAGCTTTAGCTGCAATGTAAAATGCGACAGCGTAGTCCGCTTAGCGGACGTAGGAAGGCAGCGTAGATGCCTGTTGCGCGCCATATGTTATCGCTGCTCCTGTGGGTGCGGTGACGCACGGCTCTGTGCATCGTTTATTTGCTATTAGCTATTTATTGTTGCTGTCCAATAATAATTTCAGCTTTGATGCTATTGATATCGTTTCATGAAATCTGATCGTATCATTTTCCATTCCGAGCGCGCTCCTGACGCGGTTTATCCGGTAGCGGACTGTGTTCTCGTGCTGGTTTATCTGCTCTGCAGTCTTTTTGTAATCGCCGTGATTTTCAACGTAAAGCTCTGCCGTGCTCATGAGTTCTTCTGCCATTTCGCGCGAAGTTTTAGCTTCTATGGCTTCTCTGTACGCTTCGTAAAAATGACGAGCCTCGCGGCTGTCGCGCAGCGCCATCATAAGCTGAAACGAAGAAAGGGGCTCATATGTGTACTGAGTAACGCCCTGCAGCGACGATGTTTTCAGCGCATCTCTGCTCTCAGCAAGCGCGTCTGCGATGCTGCGTTTTTCATATATGCGGCTGAAGCCTATCCTGTAATCTGAATACCGCTCTTTTATCTGCGCGGCGGCGCTGTCTGCTCTCTGCTTTAACTGGCGCGCGTCATTTCCGCTCAGGATAAGCGTAAACGTATCGCCCATTACCAATATATCGTTTGCGTTTTCCTCGTATCTACGCCACAGTTCCATTGAAAACAGCGGGGAGTGCAGCTTGCCTTCCACCGACAGGACCACTATATTTTCTTTCACCTCAGGATTTATGTTGTTCAATATCTCGACATTTTCTCTCGCGGGCAGGCCGCTTTCTCTTATACGGTCCAGCTTTTGCGCATTTATCTCATTTATGCTGCCTATTGCTATGTATCTGTTCACTACTTCCATTATGCTGGCGTATGAATTGCTCCGCCTTACGACTATTACCGGGAAATCCGCCTGTCTGCATATATCGGTCAGACTGCCGCTCACAAGGTCCGTGCGGCCCGTGGGAACTATCATCAGCCCGGCAGCCTTGTATTTTATCATGCCCTCAAAGAAACGCGTTATGTCGTCTGTACCCGCCGGGAACTGTTCAAGACACGACAGAAAAAGATCGCCTTCCTGAACTACGCCCTCCTCCATCATATCTTCATGATAAGGACAGTCAAACACCGACACTCTGCATATATCGCGCCGCAGGCCGCCGTCGCCTGCCAGCACTTCAGCATCTTCAAATATTTCATCCTCAAGGATATCCATAAAACTTATACTCATAATACGACCCCCAAAATACTTTTGCGATCCAGATCACATTTCTACATATATTATACCGTTTTCCGTATCTTTTTCTGAGTGTTTTTTAAATTTATGATCGTACAAAAAAATTCCGGCGAGTATGCCGACTGTCATTTATCTGACCGCCGACGCTACTCACCGGAATCTTTATTAGAAGATGTTAGATATTACGCTATTTTAAATTTCCAGCCTATTAGCAGCCGATCATTACTGATGTAGCCTTGATAACTGCTGTAGCTTCCTTGCCTGCTTCAAGACCGAGCTCTGCTACTGCTGCGTTTGAGATAGTTGCTGAGATAGTACCTACTGCTGCTTCGATAATTACGATAGAGTTTACAGCGCCTGCTTCGATCTTAGCGATCTTGCCTACGAACTGGTTTCTTGCTGAGATCCTGAGGTCGCCGAGGCCTACCATAACTTCTGTAGCCTTTACGAATGCAGTAGCTTCCTTGCCTGCTTCGATTCCGAGGTTCTTTATAGAATCCATTGAGATAGTGGCTGTTACTGCTGCTCCGTTTACGTCGAGAGTAACGATTCCGTTTACTGCGCCTTCCTGAACTGAAGTAACTTTACCTGCGAACTGATTTCTTGCACTTAACATAATTTTTTCTCCTTTTCTTCCGGCCGGGCCGGACATTCATTTTACATTTTCTGATTTGTTATTTTTAAAGCGAAGCAAAGCCTCTGACAAGCTCGCTTGATCAGAGCGATGCGCACGCTTGCAACGGCGCCAGCGGGGCTTTAGCTCCGCTCGAGTTTCGGCGGGATATTATAACCCGCCGCCGAAAGTCGGGAATGGACCCCGCCGCTTATAGAAGCGGGGAACATCTGGCGCTACGTTACATTTTATTATTTACCGTCTGCAGTCCTTCTAAACTGCTCAGCGCTCTCGCGCTCCTATCCTTTACGAGCAGCCCTTCCGGACTGTCTCGGAGCTTACCGCCCCTTGACAATTGTTATTATAGAGCAAGATTCAGCATATGTGAAATACGTGGATTTTATATTTGGTATAAGCTATTACTTATGTATGATAATAAAACAAAGCTCCCATGCATGCTTTCGAGATCAAAGCATTTACGGGAGCTTATTGGTCGTTACGTTATGTTACGTTATTTTATTTTACTCTTTTCCGCTGTAAGCATCGTATTATATATCTCGCGCATCTGGGCCGCGCGATTAGGAGAAAGCTTACTGAGGTCCAGACTTTCCTTAGCTAATGCGTCGGATGCCTTGCTTGCGGACACTATATGCAGTATGTCGGCTTCTATAAGAGCCCTTGCCCCTGCAGTTCCGTTTACGAGCTGTTCTTCTTTTTCAGGAGGCTCATACATCAGCGCTTCCTTTACATATGCCTCGGGAAGCTCTCCGCTGGGCCATTTGCGACCTACAAGGTAGTCAAGCGGCACATCAAAATAATCAGCTATCTCGATCAGCGCCGGTATGTCAGGATAATGCTTGCCGTTCTCATAACGGCTGATAGACTGCTGCGATATATTAAGCGCCTCAGCAAGATCATGCTGGCGCATACCGTGTATCCTTCTTAACTCCTTAAGCTTTATCGGCTCCATTCCCTTTGTCTCCATACGCATATTATGAATAAATTTTAGAATAATATTCACATCATGAGAATGTCTTGCATGGAGTAAAAAATATTTTTTGCTCTGTATCGGAGTATATGGGCGTATTTATCTTAAATTTTATGCCAAAATCTAAAAT
>CAVGAH010000044.1:0-15620 GCA_963627215.1 bacterium
AAGATACGGGCAGGGCTTCAAGCGACCTGCATGCCCGCCCGCCTGTATTGGCGTCATGTATTTATGAAAAATTATACGTTATTAAAATATAAGGAACATGAAATATGTATGTTGTAAGTGAATGCCTTCTCGGGGTAAAATGTAAGTATAACGGCGGCGACAACCTCTCGCCCGGCGTGGTTGAATTTTTAAAGGATAAAAAATATATTACAGTATGCCCTGAAAGAGACGGCGGTCTTACGACACCGAGACCGCCCGCAGAGATACAGCCCGACGGGCGCGTCATAAATAAAGAGGGTCAGGATGTAACGCCTGAATTTCAGCGGGGCGCTGCGCTGGCGCTCAAAAGCGTCTACAGGGAGCTCATGAGGGCCGCCGGGTCGGCCGACGACTGTTGTACGTATTCATTCGTGCAGGACGGTATCCTTACTGATGCTGACGGGGAGCCGGTGACGGCTGTGCTCAAGGCAAACAGCCCTTCGTGCGGGTGCGGGCGCATTTATGACGGAAATTTCAACGGAACGCTGATCGATGGTGACGGCATTACGGCTGCGCTTTTCAGGCGAAACGGGATACAGCTGATGACAGAAAAGGATCTTGCTGACAGTAATTTTGAAGGAGAAAGATAGATGAAGGAACAGAAAGACAAGCTCGCGGAGCTTTTATCCGGAATGATAGAAGGACTCGAGGCATCTGATATAAGAGAGATGATCGAGATACCGCCTGACAGAAATATGGGAGATTTCGCATTCCCTTGCTTCAGACTCGCAAAGACTATGAGAAAAGCGCCTCAGATGATCGCGGCAGATCTCGCTGAAAAGCTCACAGGAAATGAAGCATTCTCAAAGGTTGAAAATGTAAACGCTTACGTGAATTTCTTTATGAACAAGGCAGAGGTAGCGGGCGCTACAGTCGAGGCCGTTATAAAGGCGGGCGCTTCATACGGCGGCAGCGCGGACGGAAAGGGCAAGACTGTCTGCATAGACTATTCTTCGCCTAACATCGCAAAGCCGTTCCATATAGGACATATAAGAAGTACGGTGATCGGCAATTCGCTTTACAAGATATTTGACTCACTCGGCTACAACGTAGTAAGGATAAACCATCTCGGCGATTACGGAACTCAGTTCGGCAAGATGATCGTTGCTTACAGAAAGTGGGGCAGAAAGGAGGAAGTAGAGGCTGAGCCTATTAAATCACTTCTTAAGTATTATGTGAAGTTCCATGAGGAAGCGGAAAAGGATCCTGCGCTTGAAGATGAAGCGCGCCATACGTTTACACTGCTCGAAAACGGCGCAGAGGAGGAAACTGCTCTCTGGCAGTGGTTCAGAGACGAATCGCTCAAGGAATTCAACTACGTTTATGACCTGCTCGGCATCACGTTCGATTCATATGCGGGCGAGAGCTTCTATTCTGACAAGATGGGCAGAGTCGTTGACATTCTCGAGTCAAAAGGCCTGCTGAAGGATTCCGAGGGAACTCAGATCGTAGACCTTTCAGAGTACAACCTGACTCCTGCGCTCATAAAGAAAAAGGACGGCTCGACGCTCTACATCACGAGAGACCTCGCCGCAGTATTATACAGAAAAGAAACTTATGATTTCGACAAGTGCATCTACGTGGTAGCTTCGCAGCAGAACCTCCACTTCCAGCAGCTCTTTAAAATAGTAAGCCTTATGGGCTTCGACTGGGCTGACAAGTGCGTTCACGTTCCATTCGGCATGGTAAGCCTTGAGGACGGCACTATGTCAACGAGAAAGGGCAAGGTAGTATTCCTGCTCGACGTTCTGACAAAGGCTATCGAAAAGACTAAGGAAGTAATCGCTGAGAAGAACGTTGCAGAGGAAGACATAGACCAGACTGCAAAGGACGTCGGCATAGGCGCTGTAATGTTCCAGGAGCTTTCAAACAACAGGATAAAGGACTACGTGTTCTCATGGGACAAGGTGCTTAACTTTGAAGGCGAGACAGGCCCATACGTTCAGTACACTCACGCGAGAGCGTGCAGCGTTCTCAGGAATGCGGGCGCATCTGCTGAGGCTGTTTTAAACGGTACTGCAAAGCCTGACATGAATTACATCACAGGCGAGGCTGCTTACGAGCTCGTAAAGGCTATCGCATCATTCCCTGAGGTGGTTCAGGACGCGGCTGCAAAGTATGAACCTTCTGTTATCACACGTCATATAATAGATGTAGCGCAGTTCTTCAACAAGTTCTATCACGACGAGCACATACTCGTAGACAACGAGGAAGAAAAGCAGGCAAAGCTCGCGCTCGTATACGCGGCAAAGCAGACTATAGCAAACGGTCTCGCCCTGCTCGGCATCGCTGCGCCTGAGAGAATGTAATTATTAATAATTAATTAATGCAATAATAAATGCAGTAAGATACGGCGGCCCGCCGCCCCACAGCGCGGTATCAGTGTAAGTAACGTGTGCTGACTGTATTAAGAAAGTATATTTTATTATAATTTTTAAAGATACAAAAAGACGCCATATACTGCCGGAGAATATACGGGTAAGCGTAGTTGAAGTTCCCTGTACACGGAGCGTCACGTATATTTCGCAGGCAACAAAAGGCGTCCTGTGTTTACAAAAAGTATAATATAGGGAAAGAACAAGCGGGGCTCGGCGTGACGTCGGCTCCGCTGACTGTATCAACAGCAACAATATATGTAGGAGGAGAAAAATGAGATACGAGGGAGATATTTACAGACCGCCAAGCGAAGCATACAGCTATATCCTGCAGGTGACTATCGGATGCGCGCACAACAAATGTACGTTTTGCAGCTCATTTAAGGCAAAGAAGTTCAGGATAAGATCTCTTGACGAGGTGTTTGAAGATCTGGCGATGGCCCGTCAGTACTACAGACGCATAGAAAAGATATTCCTCGCAGACGGCGATGCGCTCGTATGCAAGAATTCATATCTGATCGCCATACTCGAAAAGATAGAAGAGCTCTTCCCTGAGTGTCAGAGAGTCGGCATCTACGGACGCGCGAAAGACATCCTCAGAAAGACTGAAGACGAGCTGCTGGAGCTCAAGGCTCACGGCCTCGGCATCATATATATGGGCTGCGAGTCGGGCAATCAGGTAATACTCGACAAGATACAGAAGGGCGAAACTCGCGAGGAGATGATAGCTGCTGTAAAGAAATCAGAAGGGCTCGGTATACCGACATCGCTTACGTTCCTTTCAGGCATCGGAGGGCGTAATATGTGGCGTGAGAACGCTATAGATACAGGAACTATGATATCAGAGATGGAGCCTGCTTATGTGAGCTTCCTGACGCTGATGGTTGTTCCCGGCACTCCGCTGCACGATGAAATGATGAGGGGCGAGTTTGAGCTTCTCAGGCCTGACGAGGTGTTAAAAGAAGCGCAGCTCATGCTGGAGAATATAAATGTTACGAGAAAGTGCGTTTTCCGAAGCAATCATGCTTCAAATTACGTGTCGCTCAAGGGCGACCTGCCTGACGACCGCGATGCTATGATAAAGCAGCTCGAGGTCGCTCAGAAGCACAGTGAGATGTGGAAGGATGAGCGCTTCAGGATGCTGTAGGACGTATATTTATGAACTAACGCGCGCGCCTGGCGCGCCTCTTGTCGGCCGGGCCGACGCGAGGTTGGGCTGCGCGCAGCGCTATTAATGACGGAGGTATATATGAACGACCGCCTGGATAAATATTTTGTGAAGTATTTGGGGGATTATGTGTTCCTCGAGCTCATGCCGGAGTATGTAAAGCGTGAAAGGCTTGATTTTATGCGGCATGTGCCTATGCCGGTCAAGAAGGATATGGTCGGGGTGCTTGCTGCTGACAAGGGTATCGAGTTCAAGTATTTCACGTTGGGTATGATAAATGTGATGGGTATGAGCCCGTCATTTAAATATGTGCCGCAGTACAGGACGTTCCTGAACTATGTGAACAAGGATATCGTCAAGTCTGTGGTTATGGTCGGAATGGAGCAGGCTAAGCACGATGAGCTGGACTCTGCGTGCATAACGCTGCGTGCGGCGCTCGTGATGGAGCCTGATAATGTTGACGCTCTTTATAATTATATGCTTGTATGCAGGAATCTTTATCTGCAGAGCGATGACAAGCAGTATGTGACTGATTTTAAGACTGAGGTCTTTGAGACGCTTATACGGCTGGAGGAGCTGGCTCCTGACTTTGATAAGACTTATTATTACCTTGGCTTTGCGTATCTGAACGCCGGGAAGTACCGTGACGCGCAGCTCGCATGGGATCGTTTTATGAAGCTTTCAGAGCCTTGCTCGGAGCGTATGGAGATACGCGACCGTCTTAAGGAGCTTGAGGAGCCTGTTAAGATAGAGAAGGGTTATGAGCTCGTTGTCAGCGGGCGCTGGAACGAGGGCCTTTCGATACTTGAACAGTACAAGAATACTAAGCATATGGAATGGTGGCCGCTGCCGTATTATCTGGGAGTTGGCTACAGCCGCACGGGGCGTCATGAGGAGGCTGTCGCTATGCTCAAGGAGGCGCTTAAGGGCGATCCGTCGAGCGCTGAGATAATGGCGGAGCTCGTTATCGCTTATAACGCTTTGGGCGACGAGGTGAATGCTGAGAAGTACAAGAAGAAGATGGATCTTGTGCGGGAGAATGCGGAATAAGTAATAAAAGCTGCATAAGGTGCGCGTCACCGCGCCGACGGGATGTAAAAACAATATGCTGTGAAATAATGGAATTGAATTGATAAATGCAGGAGTAGATATATGATAGGAACGATAGTAAACACTGTAACTATAATAATGGGGAGTACTGTGGGGGCTTTGCTTAAGAAAGGGATAAAGCCGCAGTATTCGGACGCGCTTTTTACGGCTATGGGGCTGGCGGCAACGGGGCTTGGGATAAATGCTGTTGTGCAGAATATGCCGCAGAGCGTTTATCCGGTGCTTTTTATCGCGAGCCTTGCTATAGGGTGTCTGATCGGGACTGTCATAGATATAGACAAGCGTTTTCAGGATCTGACCTTGAAGCTGCAGAAGCCAAAGAAGTCAGGTGCGGGCGCGGGCGGCGCAAGTGGCGTTGGTGATGCTGGCGGAGCTGTTGAAGGTGCTGGCGTGTCTGGTGTCGGAGCTTCGGAGGCGTCGACTCCTGTTAAGGAGAATCGCCTGGGTGAGGGACTTTCGACGGGGATACTGCTTTATTGTATCGGAACGCTTTCGATACTCGGGCCGATACAGAGCGCGCTTTACGGTGATAATACTTATCTTTTTACTAATGCTACGCTTGACCTTGTGACATCGGCTGTGCTGGCGTCTACATACGGCATAGGCATGATACTCGCCGCGCCGGTGCTTTTCTGCTGGCAGGGTGCGATATATCTGCTGGCTACGCTGCTCGGGGATTTTTTGTCGGCTGAGCTTATGACTGAGATCTCTATTGTAGGCGGCTTTCTTATCGCCAGCTCAGGCATTTCGATCTTGAAGATAAAGGACATAAAGACGCTGAACATGCTGCCTGCGCTGCTCGTGCCGGTAGTATGGGTAATAATAAGAGGAATATTCTGATCTGACGGAGGAATATAATGGATAAGATGCTTTCAGCTTTTTCATCTGACGGTGATGCTGATCGAAACAGAATAAAACAGCAGATGCGCGATGAAAACCGGAGAAATCTGCGTTTCTTTTCATCTATTGCGGTAATTGCGTTTGTATTTATGCTTGGCGCAAGCCTTTTTATACATGATATAGAAAAAAATATCATCCTGTATATATGCTACGGTGTTATTTCATTACTTTTTTACGGTGTTTCTTATATTTTAAATATTAAATAAAAATAACATAGTTAAAACAAAACTCCGACCCGTCGGGAGGCAGGCTGAAAAGCGGCTGCTTCGTGAGCGGGTCGGAGTTTTTTAGTTAATATATAATTTAACTATTGTTAAGAGCTTGATTTATTTACTTATAATTTAACGATTTAACGATTTAACGAATGATCGAGCAATTAATTAATAAGTATTTGTCGGGATGTCTACGTCGGTATTGAAGTAGCCGCAGCCGAAGTGGTCGCAGCGGAGGCAGCGGCCTGCTTCCTGCATTGCTTCTTCGAGCGTCATTTCTACTTCTACGTGCTTGAAGTCGTGCTTTCTCTCGCCTGCAGGGCGCTCTACGATGTTTACGCGTCCTGTAGGAGTCGGGTCGTTAGGCTCGGCGAGAGGCGCTTCAACGCCGCAGTCTAATGTATGGTTAAAACCGAGGTAAGCGTCGATATTATGAGCAGCGACCTTGCCCGCAGCGATGGCGCGGATAGCGGTAGACGGGCCTGTAGCGCAGTCGCCGCCTGTGAATACGCCGTCAAGTCCTTCAACGGCAGTATCGAGACATGCCTGCAGGACATTCCTGTTTGCAGGCATTCCGAACTCTTCGAACGGAGCACTTTCTATATCCTGGCCTACGGCGATCATTATTACGTCGCACGCGATCCTGTTTGCCGGTAAATTAGCGTTCTTAGGAGCAGGCCTGCCGCCTCTGTAAGCGCCGATCATCTGAGGCTGCGCGATAAGAGCGGCGCAGTTTCCGTCGGAGTCCTTTTCTATAGACTCAGGAGCCTGTAAAGTCAGGAATTCAACGCCTTCCTCTGCAGCGGAATCTATTTCAGTGATAAGGGCAGTCATGTCCTCCTTGCGCCTTCTGTAAACGACCTTTACCTCTGCGGCGCCGCAGCGTACAGCGCTTCTCGCGCAGTCCATCGCAACATTACCGCCGCCGATGACTACTACAGTCTTTCCTGTGTAATCAGGTATCTTTCCGTGGCCGATCTCGTCGAGTATGTCAACAGCAGAAACAACGTTTCCTGCGTCGTTTCCGTCCATGCGCAGCGTCTTGCCCTTCTGAGCGCCGATAGCTACGAACATAGCGTCAAATGAATCGCGAACCTCAGCAACGCTTATAGTATCGCCGACCTTAGAGTTGTATTCAACTGTAATATTTCCTGTAGAAAGTATAGCGTTTATATCCTCGTCAAGGCGAGCCTTAGGGAAGCGGTACTCAGGTATTCCATAGCGCAGCATGCCGCCGAGCTTTTCCTGACGCTCAAAAATAGTTACATTGTGACCCATCAGAGAAAGGTAATAAGCCGCGCTCAGCCCCGCAGGACCGCCGCCTACGATGCCTACCTTCTTGCCTGTGGAGTCGAGAGCCTTAGGAACCTCTACCTTGTCTGCGGCGATCTGATCTACCGCATACTTCTTTATGCCTCTGATATTAAGAGGCGCGTCTATCATAGTCCTTCTGCAGCGCTCCTCGCACGGATGCTCGCAGACCATGGCGCATGCTGTAGGAAGAGGGTTGTCGCGTCTGATGAGGTTTATAGCGCCGGCGGCATCGCCGTTCTTGGCGAGTGCGATGTAGCCAGGTATATCAACGTGCGCAGGACACTGGTGGACACATGGGATCTTCTGGCCTATGCTCTCGTGGCAGTGGCCTGTATTTACGTGGCTCTCATAGTCAGCCTTAAATGTCTCGATGCTGTCAAGCACGTCCTTCGCAGTGTTGTAGCCGATGGCGCAGTCCGCCGTGTTGTTTATGAACTGAGCCGTGCTTCTGAGCTTTTCGAGCGTTTCAGGCGTACCCTTTCCGTCAAGTATTTGCTGCATGAGGAATTCGAGCTGCGGCAGTCCTTCTCTGCAAGGCACGCATTTCGTGCATGTCTGGTATCTCGACGCCTGAAGGAGCGAGAGCTGGACCGCCACAGGACAGACGCCCGGCGGAGTCGTCTGGATGCGCTGCTGGTATTTTTCGATGACTTCTTTCATGTTTGCATCGAAGTCGTTTGAATCGATGAGCTGATATTTCATATGTACCCTCCGTATTGTTATTGCCTCATAAAGTCCGGAAAAGCTGCGCCGCTGGGCGGGAGCCTCCGATGTTTATTTTAATAAACTTCTTTTGATAATATTTTACCGCATTATGATCTCGGAATTATTGTGAATATAGACATAAAAGAATATGGTTGTTGTGCAAAATGCACATTTGGTGTATTATTTAAGTAATAACGTAGCGCCAGATAGAACCCGCCTTTTAGGCGGGCTCTATCTCCGAGTTTCAGCAGCAGATTATAATCTACCGCTGAAACTCGGGCGGAGCTTCTGCTCCGCTGGCGCGGCAGCCCTGCCCCTGCGGAGCAGTATTTATGTAAGAAACGGGAGAATGCAGTATGAAATTGCCGCTGAGCGTGTTGATGTACAGGCTTACAGAGGATCACGGCTACGGATATGAGACTGTGAATGTCGATGTAAGCATGGAATTTGAAGGAATAAAGCTTATGGATACGGCGGATGAGGAAGATTCTGATGATGAGCGCGGCGATGTCGCGGGCGGCGGTCGTGATCTGTATCTGATAGAGGCTGATGAGTTTGAAGAACAGTATGATACTTTTCTGAGCTCTGAGCGATTGGCGTCGCATGTATACGTCTGTCTGTGCCGCAACGAGAAAAGTGCAGTTTGCACATCATGTCGCGAGCTTTCTGTAGTATTTCTTTTCGCAGACGTGAAATTCGCGTATATCTTTAACCGCATACAAAATATAATGAAGAAATTTGACGAGTGGGAGAAGTCGTTTCATCTGAGTGTGCTTAGAAACAATAGTATGCAGGAGCTTGTCGATATAACTGAGGGGATGATGACGCATCCGTTGATCGTGCTCGATAATAATTACTCGCTTCTCGGCCATACGCGCGATATGTCTGAGGTAGGCCCACTTGTACGCAGCGTTATAGCGAACGGTTATGCGTCGCCTGACGATATGCGCAGGCTCGTCGAGTCAGGCGTTATGCCGAATTTTGACTCACATGAGACGATAAAAATAAGCTCGTACAGGCTTGACGCTCAGGCTGTGCTGCAGCGGGGGCTTGACAGGGATACGTTTTACAGCATCGCGTACAGATTCATAACGGGGGGAAGGACTGTAGGATACGCGCTTGCATTCCACTGCCTTTCGCATCCGACGAACGGATATCTCTACCTTATGAATATGATATCCGACAAGCTTGCGCTGTACTTTGAGCAGCAGCGCAAGAATGAAAACACAGCGCGCGAGTCGTATGAGACTTTCCTGGCGGGGATACTGGAAAATCCTGACATGACGGAACGGCAGATGAACGAGCAGGCAGGTCATATACAGGGGCTTCAGACGGAAGGAAGATTTATGCTCGCGCAGCTTCAGTACGAAAGTATAGACGACCTTTCTTATTCGTTCATAAGCTGGAGCCTGCGAAACAGCATGCCGCAGTTTATGCCGTTCGTTTACCGCAACAGCTTTTACGTGCTGAAGGATTGTACGGCCGGAGCGGGAGCGGAGGCAAAAAACGCTGCACAGGAAAAGGCAGGCAGCGGTGCTGAAGGTGCTGTGATTCCAAACGAATTCCTGACCGAGCGCGAAAAGCCGTTGTTTTTCAAGTGCTTCAGAAATATCGACTACGAGTGCGGAGTAAGCAGCATGTTTTTTTCTCTCAGAAATCTGAGGACTGCGGCGGCTCAGTGCAGAGAAGCTCTTACTACAGGCAGATCGTCGCTTTGGAATTCAACTGAAATGGTCGCCCTGCGAAGCGGAGGCGCGGCTGAAACGCCGCAGGCAGGAGCGAATGACGGAATATTTTACAGATATGACGATGTCGCGTTAGTTCATATTCTGTCGCAGCTTCGAAGAGTCATGCCCGCTGACGCACTCGAATCGCCGTATTTCAGGATGCTCAGCAAATACGACTCAGAGCATGATACTGACCTGTGCGCTGTGATGGCGCAGTATATAGTCTGCGGATGCAGTGTTAAAAGGACTGCGGCGGCGACATACATGCACCGCAATACGATACTTAACAAAGTAAAGAAAGCCGCCGCCGTTACGGGCGATCCGCTTGAAGACTTTACGGCGCAGGTGCTTTTTATGATGTCGTACGTGAATTCAATAGCGTAATGACGATCATCGGAATCATGATGGGTGGCGGGCAGCCGGGCTCTGCAGCTCATGCCCTTGCAGGTAAAAAGCCTTATGGATAAAGGCTTGACGCATCATGTTGCATTTGATAATGTTTGTGAAGATATCGTATACAAAAGCTTTGAAGGGAGTGTTTTAAAAATGAAGAATTGAAAAAAATTTATTTCGGTAGCTATGACTATGCTTATAGCTGTCGGTATGCTTACAGGATGCGGAGCAGGCGGCGATCAGCAGTCAGCTGCATCTGCATAAAGAGATCATGAATGAAATCTATTAAATTTATCATGTGACATGAAAAGAGCGCAGCTGCGGTCAACACTGAGTGTTGTCGCGAGCTGCGCTCTTGTTGATTTTAATGTCAGTATTCAGAATGTGAGAAATGTTCTGATATTTTATTATCTGACTTTCTTTATCTTACTTTCTTTATCTCGAACTTTTCGCCGTTCTTTCTCTTGTGATAGTATTCAGCTGTAGCTGCGAAGATAACGTCGCCGCATGAGTTGATAGCTGTTTCGCAAGAGTCCTGAATAACGCCGATGATGAAGCCTACACCTACTACCTGCATCGCGATATCGTTTGAGATGCCGAAGAGTGAGCATGCGAGAGGTATGAGGAGGAGCGAACCGCCTGCTACGCCTGAAGCTCCGCATGCTGAAACTGTAGCAAGTAAGCTCAGGATGATGGCAGCAGGGATGCTTACCTGAATGCCGAGAGTGTGAGCTGCTGCGAGAGTCAGGATAGTGATCGTGATAGCCGCGCCGTTCATGTTTATAGTAGCTCCGAGCGGAATAGATACTGAGTAGAGATCCTTGTCAAGTCCGAGCTTTTCGCAGAGTGACATGTTTACAGGAATGTTTGCAGCAGAGCTTCTTGTGAAGAATGCAGTGATACCGCTTTCTCTCATGCATGTAAGTACGAGCGGATAAGGGTTCTGGCGGATACATGCGAATACGATGATAGGTATGATGACCAGAGACATAACAGCCATGCAGCCTACGAGAACTGCAACGAGCTTTCCGTAGTCGATGAATATAGAAAGACCGTTTTCAGAAACTGCTGTGAATACGAGACCGAGGATACCGAAAGGAGCGCATCCGATGACCCATCTTACTACCTGTGAAACTGCGTTTGAGATATCGCCGAGCGCTCTCTTTGTGCCGTCTGAAGCGATTATCTTAAGGCCGAGACCGAAGAGTACTGCCCATACGAGGATACCGAGGTAGTTAGCGTCTGTGAGCGCTGCTACAGGGTTTGCTACGCAGTTGTTGAGAAGAGTAGTAAGTACTTCTACAACGCCTCCCGGAGCAGCCTGATCTGCCGCGTCAGTGAGTCTGAGCGTTACAGGGAAAAGGAACGCAAACACTACAGCCATAACTGCAGCGAGGAATGTGTTCAATAAGTAAAGAATGACAACAGTTCTGAACTGCTTGCCGATGCCCGATCTCGCCTGAGTAAGTGCACTGATGACGAGAACGAATACGAGTATAGGCGCTATAGCCTTTAACGCTCCTACGAAGAGCGTACCGAGAATAGAAAGACCTGTTAACTGTGGAAGCGCGATACCGAGGATAGCACCGATGATCATACCGATGACGATCTTAAGGATCAGGCTGACACTGTTCCAGGCAGCTGCGATTTTTTTCATTTGTTTTCTCCTTAGATTACATAAAAATTTCGGTAAAAAATAATACCTCTTCTACTTTAGCTAATTTTCAGACTTTTTTCAACAATAAATACAATTTTTTTCGTCATGTATATAGAATACAGAAAAATTTTCTAATTGTATACATTAAAAATGTCGGCGCACATAAAAATATGGACAGAAAATGCCGTCTATGCGGCGTATACTGATAAAAAATAACGAATAATATTGATATAAGGAAAATAATTATCGAAAATATATGGAATGAATGGTAAGAAGGTCAGCGGAGTAATGTTTGAAACGTTTCTGCTGACATCGGCAGCAGGAAAAGGTCAGCAATAGCAGGTGAAAACATATGGTGCGGACCTTGGCAGTAAGAAAAAATTAAAAAGTATGTTTTGAGGAACAAAAAGGAGTAAACTCATTTAAGAAATATGATTTATATGGTAGAATGATAAGATTTAAAGTATAGCGGAGCGCTGATGAGATTAATTTACAGGCGTGGCGCGTAGTTATTAAATGCGGGAATATATACTAATGCAGAATATACGGCAGATGTGGGTCGGCCGGGCCGACGGGAGGCGCGCGAGCGCTTATTCGTATATATTTGTATAATATTAATGTAAGAAAATATTTAAGCGTTAATGCGGAAATGGGAGAAATGTATGCAGGATATCATTATAGCTGACAATAAAAATGAGCTGAACTGGTATGAGGATATCAGGGAGATAAAAGATATAAAGGAGCTTCTGAACGGCAGCGCGAAGCTGTTTGCTGACAGACCGGCGTTCTGGATAAAGAAATTCAAGGGTGACGAGTATCATTCGATAACTTACGACAGGCTGAAGAAAGACGTTGACGCGCTCGGAACGAAGATGCTGGCGATGGGGCTCGGCGGAAAGCGCATCGCTGTGATGGGGCAGGGATGTTACGAATGGTTCGTGACGTATCTTGCTGTCGTGAACGGTGTAGGCGTTGTAGTGCCTGTAGATAAGGAATTTGATGCGGCTATGGTCCAGAACGTGCTTGATACAGCGGAGTGCGACACTATATTTTATACGGGCGGCGAGGCTAAAAAGATAGCGCAGCTTACGGGTATAACAAACAGGATAAAAATGGAAGTGTACGGCGACCGTACGGACGATGATGAACCATTTCATTATAAGGAAGAAGAGGGCGCACTTGCGTGGAAGCAGCTCCTTGAGGACGGCTATAAGCTGATCGGTGAGGGTATAACTGATTATACTGATATCGTTATTGATAATAAGGTAATGGCTATACTGCTCTTTACGTCCGGTACGACGGGTACGCCGAAGGGTGTAATGCTGAGCCACTGGAATATCGCGTTCGATGTTATGGAGATAGCGCGCGCTGAGGAGATAAGGCCTGACGATATAACGCTTTCGGTGCTCCCGATACATCATACTTATGAGTCAACAGGCTCGCTGCTGTTCCTGTACAGAGGTGCGAGCATCGCGTATTCCGAAGGGTTGAAGTATATATCAAAGAATATGCTCGAGATACACAACACGTTCTTTATAGCTGTGCCGCTGCTTTTGGAAACTGTTTATGACAGGATATGGAAAACTGCACGCAAGCAGGGCAAGGAAAAGATGCTCAAGAAGGCAATCGCGCTCAACAACAAGGCGCGCGGGCTCGGCATAAATCTGGGAAATCAGATATTCAGATCCATAAGAAAGCAGCTCGGCGGCAAGCTAAGAATGGTAGTAAGCGGCGCTGCTGCTGTTCCGCCTGAGATAGTAAGGGGATTTGATAATTTCGGAATAAGCGTCGTTTCGGGCTACGGCCTTACAGAAACGTCGCCGATGATAGCAGCTACGCCGTCATTCTCTGAAAAGCGTTATAAAAAAGCGGGCTCTACGGGCGTTTGCATAAGAAACGGTCAGATGAAGATAGTAGACCCGGATGAGGACGGAATAGGCGAGATATGGTACAAGGGCGAGAACGTAATGCTCGGGTACTACAACATGCCTGAGCTGACTGCGGAGACGATAGTGGACGGCTGGTTCAATACGGGTGACCTGGGATTTTTTGACAAGGAAGGCTGGCTGTATATAACGGGCAGAAAGAAGAACGTAATCGTAACTAAGAACGGCGAGAATATTTATCCTGAGGAGATCGAGGACATAATCAATAAGTACGACGAGGTAAGTGAGTCTATGGTATATGCGCTCGACAGGAACGGCGTCGATGTAGTGGCTGTTCAGATACTTCCTGACAAGGAATATCTGACTGAAAAATACGGCGAGATGCCATCGGACTCTGAGGTCGAAAAAATAATGAAGGGGATAATTTCAGAGGTGAACGATAAGCTCCCTACATTTAAGATAATACGTGACGTTATCGTAAGGAAGGAAGATTTCGTGCGTACTACTACCCGCAAGATAAAGCGCGCGGCGAATGTTTAATATGGATAATGATAAAAAAATAATTCAGACATATAAAGCAGCCTACCGCCTGCTCGACAAATACTCCCCATTAGACGGTGACTGCGGCCTGATGTGCTCTGCGGCGTGCTGCATGTCGGCATCAGGATGCCATGATGAAGAAATGGGCATATACATGCTGCCCGGCGAGGACTTCATACATGACAAAAATAACAGCTGCCTCTCATGGAACACCGAAAGAAGTGAGGAATACGGATTCCCGGAATCATGGGATGAAAGCTTCTGGTTTGTAAAGTGCGCAGGCCCGTCAACATGCGATCGCAAGCTACGCCCGCTGCAATGCAGGACATTCCCGCTCATGCCGTATATCTCCGAGGACGGCGAGCTTATGATGATATACAATGATAACGAGCTGCCGTACAAATGTCCGCTTATAGAAAACGAAATACCGCTCAACGACGATTTCGTGCGTGCTACTCGTACCGTCTGGAAGCACCTTCTCCGCGACCGCCGCATACGCGATATGGTAGAGCAGGATTCAGAGCTCCTGCGCGAAGCGCTCGCTGACGAAGAATACGAATAAAATAATGATAAAAAATACCCCGGTCGATACAATATACTTTACTGTTATCAGCCGGGGTATTAAATATTATACATGGTATCATGGATAAGCAGTTGTCTGCAATTCTATGTTTGAAATTAAGTTAATAAGTGTAAAGAGGATAAATGGGGACGCGCCGGGGCGCGGCTGTGGCGCCGGTGACGGCGGGGAAGCTCGAGGTGCATTTATTGCAGAATATATTGGAGAACGTATAGATGAACTCATTCGTGCAGGCAGTATCGGAGCGGGCAGCATAGACATTGTTTCATTCGGAGTGTTCAAGCCGCGTGTCATGTTCCTGACGCCTGTTTTAAATGAATATTTATTCAATATGTCACTTGTGATAAATAAAACACTGCAAGTAGGATCCAATAATGGTGAATATGTAATGAATACAGTACGTGATGCCGCTGCATGCAGCGGGGCAGATAAGTTTAGAAATAAAAATACACCGAAACGGTGTAAAATAGAATCAGGTAAAATACAAAAAGACAATTACAGACCATTCAACTGGCTGCCGCACATAACGATAGCGCGAGGACTCAGCGAACCGCAGATGAGACAGGCGTTCTCATGCATGCAGGCAGATTTTGAAATATTCAGCGCCCGCATCGAGCACATTGGCCTGGCAGAAAGCAGACCGTATACAGACATAACAGTATGGGAATTGCAGCAGCCGAGCATATAGAATAAGAGCTAAATATTGGGTCTATGAAACAGCGGATATTTGTTATAGAATATTAAAAGCTGACTGCAAAATTACGTCAGATGATATATTAAGAAATAAGGAATTGAAAAATATACTTTTTATAATTTTATATAGACAAAAAGACGCCCTATAATGCCGGAGAATATACGGATAAGCGTAGTTGAAATTCCCTACGTCACGGAGCGTTTCGTATATTCGTAGGCACTGTGAGGTGTCCTGAATTTACGAAAATGTATACTTTATTGTAATTTTTATTGATTCAAAAAGACGCCCCAAAAGCGGGCGGGCATGCAGATGAGCGCAGC
>CAVGAH010000045.1:0-15205 GCA_963627215.1 bacterium
ACTAAGGGAACCTCATCCGATACCTTTGCCCCTGACAGCTATTGTACAAATGCTCAGATAATTACTTTTTTATGGCGTACATGCGGAAGTCCGTCGGTAAACGTAAACAATGAAACGAATGGCGGCGTGCAGGCAAGCGATACAGATAAATATTATTCAGCCGCTGTGCTGTGGGCAGAAAGCAGAGATATTATACGTTATGAAAACGCTTTAAAAGATGGTCAGGACAATGCAGTATTTGATGCCAGTGCGTATTCACTGCGTGCAGATATCGTTACGTACATCTATCGCACATTTGGAATAAATGAGGAGCCTGATACAAGTGCAGAAAACGATGCTTCCGCAGGTGATCAGAAGGAGCCGGGCGAACAGCCTGACGAAAGCTCTATGACGGTGCTCGCAGCTTATACAAGTCAGATAGCTTCATTTAAATATCTTCTCTATACGCCTGCAAACGCTCATGAAGGCATGCCGCTCATAGTGTATCTGCATGGAGGAAGCGGAAAAGGTGAAGAACCATTGATACTTCTTCAGAATGACGGATTTCCAAAGTATCTGAATGACGGGGCTCTCGGAGATGTGCAGGCATATGTCCTTATACCGCAGATGCCGTCAAATATTAAGGGCTGGTCGAGTATAGGAAAATCTCTTACTGAGCTTATAACCTCAGTATCTGAACAGTATAAAACAGATGCTGACCGTATCAGCCTTACGGGTCACAGCATGGGAGGAACAGGAACATGGGAAATAGGCTCTGCATATCATGAAATGTTCTCATGTATAGCGCCGCTCAGCGGAAGCATCCGTATGACTGATGCAAGTATCGATGCCTTGAAGGATATACCTGTATGGGCTTTTGCAGGTTCAGCAGATACGATAGTAAAGCCGGAATCATCGGAACAGTTTATAGCGGCGCTGAGCCGGAAAAACGCTTTGGCAAAAATAACTGTAATAGATGGCGCAGACCATTTTGCAGTACCGTCAGCAGTATATCTGGATGATGATACCGACCTTATATCGTGGCTAACAGGAAACAGTCGATAAAGGCTGTACTGTAAAAGTAAAGAAGAATGTTAAAGCAGTAAGCCGGCAGGATAGAAATATTTCAGTCGGCTTATTGCTCAGGCATATGGAGGACGCCCGCTTTATGGGTGTCCTTTTGTATATCAGAGCATTACAAAAAGTATACAGCATATCCTGATGAAATAAACTGGATGAGGTCAGCAAAACGAGCGCCCGCGAGGGCGCTTTTTCTTTTACGAAGGATATGTGGTGAGCGCCGCGCGCAGCGGGGCGCTTGTGCACCTGAATATGAACATGTTCAGATGTATTATAATGTAAGTCAGGATTGAATATTGATATTAAAGCTGATATACTAAAATATACTATAACTAAGCGCCAGATGGTTCCGCTTCTATAAGCGGCGGGACCCATTTTCGAGTTTCAGCGGCGGGTCATAATCTCCCGCTGAAACTCGAGCGGAGCTAAAGCTCCGCTGGCGCCGTTGCAAGCGTGCTTGTCAGAGGCTTTGCTTTGCTTTAAAATTAATGGGCGTACTATGCCCTGAAGTCTTTTCGTGGGTGCGCCAGGCGCACGTCAGGATAGGCTCAGCGGAGCGTATTCGTGACTTAAATAAATTTGATTTCTATCCCGACAGGGTTTTTCAGGAGGTAACTAAACTGATGGTAAGACGAATTTTCGTTGAGAAGAAGAAGGGTTTTGATGTTGAGGCGCAGGGACTGTGCGCAGATATCAGGGATAATCTGGGAATTACAGAACTTGAAAATGTAAGGATCCTTAACCGTTACGATATGGACGGCGTTGATGGCGAGCTTTATTCTAAGGTTGTATTCGGTGTATTTGCGGAGGCTGCAATAGATCATGTTTATGAGGAGACAGTCGATATATCGGATGCAGCTTATTATTTTGCGACAGAATTCCTGCCGGGACAGTACGACCAGCGCGCGGATTCGGCTGCGCAGTGCATACAGCTCATCAGCATGGGCAACAAGCCTGAGGTAAAGTTTGCGCGTATAGTTGCTCTTTACGGAAATATAACTGAGGAGCAGGGTGACGCTATCAGAAGCTACTGCATAAACCCTGTAGATTCTCAGATCGCTTCTATGGACAAGCCTGAGAGTTTGGCTATGGAGACTGAGATGCCGCCTGACGTTGCTGTTGTTGACGGCTTCGGGGATATGAGCGACGACGAGATACGCGAGTACAGAGCTGCGAGCGGCTTTGCGATGAGCGATGAAGACCTCCTGTTTGTAAGAAAGCAGTTCAGCGAAGTGGAGCACAGAGATCCGACTGTAACTGAACTCAAGGTAATAGATACATACTGGTCTGACCACTGCAGACATACTACGTTCTCTACTAAGATAACTGATGTAAGCTTCGGCGAGGGAAGATACGCGCAGATCATAAAGAAGGTGTTCGACAGATATCTCGCTATCAGAGACGACCTCGGAAGAAGCGACCGCGACATCACTCTTATGGATCTCGCAACTATAGGTACTAAATATGTTAAGCATCTCGGACTCGCTGACGACCTCGACGAGTCGGAAGAAATAAATGCGTGCAGTATAAAGGTAACTGCCGATATAGACGGCAAGCCTGAGGACTGGCTCGTAATGTTTAAAAACGAAACTCACAACCATCCTACAGAGATAGAGCCTTACGGCGGCGCGGCTACATGCCTCGGCGGCGCTATAAGAGACCCGCTTTCAGGCCGTGTTTACGTTTATCAGGCTATGAGAGTTACAGGCGCGGGTGACCCGAGGACGAGCGTTGCAGACACTCTTGAGGGCAAGCTGCCTCAGAGAAAGATAACTACGAGCGCCGCTCACGGCTACAGCTCATACGGTAACCAGATCGGCATCGCTACAGGCAAGGTCGCAGAGGTTTATGATGAAGGCTACGTGGCTAAGAGAATGGAAGTAGGCGCTGTAATAGGCGCAGCTCCTGCTGCGAACGTAAGACGCGAGAGACCGCAACCGGGCGACAGGATAATACTCGTAGGCGGACGCACCGGCCGCGACGGATGCGGCGGCGCTACAGGCTCTTCTAAGGAGCACACTACAGAGTCTATATTGACTTGCGGTGCAGAGGTCCAGAAGGGTAATCCGCCTGTAGAAAGAAATCTCCAGAGACTTTTCAGAAGATCTGAGGTTTCTACTTTAATAAAGCGCTGCAACGATTTCGGTGCGGGAGGTGTTTCTGTAGCTATCGGCGAGCTCGCTGACAGCCTTGATATAGAGCTCGACCTTGTACCTAAGAAGTACGAGGGCCTTGACGGTACTGAGCTTGCAATTTCAGAGTCTCAGGAAAGAATGGCCGTAGTAGTCGATGCTGCCGATGTAGACAAGTTCATAGCCGCTGCAGCAGATGAAAACCTTGAGGCTGTAGCTGTAGCTACTGTTACAGATACAGGCAATGTAAGGATGTACTGGAGAGGAAAGTGCATTCTCGACCTTAGAAGATCGTTCCTCGACACAAACGGAGTAAAACAGGAGACAACTATCAGCATCACTGATTCTGATGATTATCTCGGATTATATAAAGCTGAAGAAAAGCCTCTTGAGGATATAGTTGCTGACATTAACTGCGCGAGTCAGAAGGGACTTGTGGAAAGATTTGACAGCACTATCGGCGCAGGCTCTGTCCTGATGCCTCTCGGAGGTAAGTATCAGCTTTCGCCTTCTGCAGGCATGGTGGCTAAGCTGCCTCTGACTGAGGGCTATACGGATACTGCTACTATAATGACTTATGGATTCGACCCGGGCGTTGCTAAGCTCAGTCCGTTCCATGGCGCTGTAAACGCTGTAGTTGACTCAGCTGCACGTATAGTTGCTATGGGCGGCGACTACAGAAAAGCAAGACTTTCTTTCCAGGAATATTTCGAGAAGCTCGGAACTGATCCTGAAAGATGGAGCAAGCCTTTCGGAGCGCTGCTCGGAGGCCTGCTGGCGCAGGCGGAGCTTAAGATCCCTGCTATCGGCGGTAAGGACAGTATGTCGGGAACATTCATGGATATAGATGTTCCTCCTACGCTTATATCTTTTGCTGTAACTGCTTCTGACGCAAATCAGGTAGTTTCTGCAGAGTTCAAGAAGGCAGGCAGCACGCTCGTTCACGTGACTGCGGGCGTTGACGATGACAAGATCGTTGATTTCGAGCAGTTCAGAACTAATATGGCAAAGGTGATAGACCTCACTGCTGCAGGCAAGGTACTCGCTGCTGACGTAATAACTGAGGGCGGTATATTCGCTGCCGCTGTAAGAATGGCTGCGGGCAACAAGATCGGCGCAGATCTTTCAGGCGCTTCTGACGCGGCGCTCAGAAATATAGACTGCGGCGGACTTATCATAGAAATAGACGCTTCAGAAGACGCTGACGCGCTTTTCGCAAGCACAAAGTACGAGATCATCGGTAAGACTACAGAAGAAAAGGCAATAAAGGCAGATGGTAAGGAATTCGACCTTGAAAAGCTGATCGCATGCTGGACTGCGCCGCTTGAAAGCGTATTTCCTACAAACGCGAAGGAAGACGATGCTCCGATAAAGGCTTATGAGTTCAAGGAGAGAAATCTTTCTAAGCCTGCTATAAAGATCGCAAAGCCTCGCATATTCATCCCTGCGTTCCCTGGAACTAACTGCGAGATGGACAGCAAGCGCGCGTTCGAGAGAGCGGGCGGCGACGCTGAGATACAGATAATTACAAATATGGATCCTCAGTCTCTTGATGAATCTATCAAGAAGATGGTAGAAAATATAAAGCAGAGCCAGATCATCATGATCCCGGGTGGCTTCAGCGGCGGTGACGAGCCTGACGGTTCTGCGAAGTTCATAACTGCTGTATTCAGAAACCCTGCTGTAAGCGAAGCCGTAGCTGACCTGCTCGAAAACAGAGACGGTCTGATGCTCGGTATCTGCAACGGCTTCCAGGCTCTTATAAAGCTGGGACTCGTTCCTTACGGCAAGATAACAGACATGAAGGACGACAGCGCTACGCTGACATACAACAGCATCGGCAGACACGCTTCATGCCTTGTTCATACAAGAGTAGCTTCTGTTAAGTCGGCTTGGATGGCTGCGAACGAAGTGGGCGATATCCACGTAGTTCCTGTTTCACACGGCGAGGGCAGATTTATCGCGTCTGACGAGCTCATAGCTCAGCTCGCTGCTAACGGTCAGATAGCTACTCAGTACGTCGATCCTGACGGCGTTCCTACGTCAGACATCGCGTACAACCCTAACAACTCAAATCAGGCTATCGAGGGTATATTCTCGCCTGACGGCAGAGTATTCGGTAAGATGGGTCACTCTGAGCGTATAGGCAGAAATCTTTACAGAAATGTTCCGGGCAATAACGATCAGAAGCTGTTTGAATCTGGCGTTAAGTATTTCGGATAATTGGAAATAAAAGGACCGGTCGGCGCCGCGGAGCGCCGGAAGCTTGTCCCGTGAGGGACGCAACGCAGCGCCTGTTCGTATTGATCGCGGCGGGCGCTGCCCGGTCTTATTTAATATATTAAAACTTTATTATTAAATATATTAACAATGAAAGGAATCGAAAAATGAAAGTCGGAATTGTAATGGGAAGCAAGTCAGACTATCCGGTCGTTGAAAGAGCGGAAAAGATACTGGCAGATTTCGGAGTTGAATTTGTAACACGCGTAATATCAGCGCACAGAACGCCTAAGGCTGCAGAGCAGTTCGCTTCGGGCGCTGAGGCTGAAGGCATAGAGGTAATAATCGCCGCAGCAGGCAAGGCTGCGCATCTGGGCGGAGTACTCGCTGCGTACACACCGCTTCCTGTAATAGGCCTTCCTGTCAAGTCATCTACGCTTGACGGGCTCGACTCACTGCTTTCTATAGTCCAGATGCCTAAGGGTGTTCCTGTAGCTACAGTTGCTATAGACGGCGCTGAAAACGCAGGCATACTCGCAGTTCAGATGCTTTCGATAAAGTATCCTGAGCTCAGACAGGCTATGAAGGACTACAAGGCAAAAATGGAAGCTGACATCATGGCGATAGACGCTGAATTTACAGGTAAATAATTTTAAAGCGTAGCGGAGCGCCGGCAAGCTCGCGTGATCGGCGCAGCGCTGTATTATTAATAAATTAATTGATAACAATTGTTAATAAAATCGAATTCGGGAAGGAAAAAGCAATACGATAATGAACAGCTGTAAAAACTGGGAAGCAGAACTTGCTGAACTTTTAGACGATGACAAATTTCATGACGAGTGCGGCGTAGTGGGTATCTCGTCTCCGGGCGCTTCAAATATAGCGAAGGACGTTTATTTCGGTCTCCATTCTCTGCAGCACAGAGGACAGGAGAGCGCAGGTATCGCGTCAAACATGTTCGGAAACATAAATTACTACAAGGATATGGGTCTCGTTCAGGAGGTCTTTAACGATGACATCATGAAGACTCTGCCGGGCGACATCTGCATAGGTCACGTAAGATATTCGACTGCAGGCGAGAGCCACGTAACTAACGCTCAGCCGCTCGTAGTTTACTCAAAGATGGGTTCACTCGCGCTCGCTCACAACGGAACTCTCGTAAACGCTCAGATACTGCGTGACGAGATGCAGGACGACGGATATATATTTCAGACGTCTATCGATACTGAGATAATTGCGGCGCTCATCGCGAGACACCTGAAAGACAATACTGTAGAGGAAGCTGTCAGCAAGGCGTGCAATACAGTAAAGGGTGCGTTCGCCCTTGTAATAGCTACAGGCGAAAAGCTCATAGGCGTAAGAGACCCGAACGGCATCAGACCGCTGTGCCTCGGCAAGACAGCTACAGGCTATATCCTGTCATCAGAAAGCTGCGTATTCCCGCTCCAGGGCGCTACATACGTAAGAGATATAAAGCCGGGCGAGATCGTAGTTATCGAAAACAACGAGATAACGTCTATCATGTACCATGAAAATGCTCCAAAGAGAGTATGTTCGTTCGAGTACGTATACTTTGCGAGAACTGACAGCCACATGGAGGACAAGAGCATATACATGACTCGTCGTGAAGCAGGTCGTATACTCGCCAGAAATGACGATGTAGACGCAGACCTCGTTATAGCGGTTCCTGACTCAGGCACAGTCGCAGCCATCGGTTACGCCGAGGAATCAGGCATACCGTTCGGCGAAGGCCTCGTAAAAAACAGATACGTAGGACGTACATTCATACAGCCTACTCAGGAGATGCGCGAGCTCAGCGTAAAGATGAAGCTCAACGTACTTGAGGAAAACATCCGCGGCAAGAAGGTCGTAGTCATCGATGACTCTATCGTAAGAGGTACTACGAGCGGAAAGATAGTAAAGATGCTGAAGGAGGGCGGCGCTGCAGAGGTCCACATGAGGATCAGCTCGCCTCCTGTAACTCACTCATGCTACATGGGCATCGACACGCCTGACAAGAAGAACCTCATGGCTGCGAACATGACTATAGACGAGATGTGCAAGCACATAGGCGCAGACTCGCTCGCATTCCTGCCTGTAGAGGGTCTTCATGAGTGCATCGGACTCGGCGATGAGATATGCACGGCATGCTTCACAGGCGATTACCCGGTAGAGCTCTTTGACATAGAGTATCAGGAGCACCGCAAGGACAGAACGTTCGTCGGCGAATACGACTGATAAAATATTTATAGATAAATAAATGAATAAATACTGCGGGCGTGCGGGAGCACGCGAGGGCGCGTCACCGCGCAGGCAGGACGCGGCGCTGTAAATTGCGCGCGCCGCGTATTCATTACGCATATACATCATAGAGTAAATTATTGCTTTTGTATAAATTAAAAAGAGGTAGAAAAATGGACGAAAAGCTTACGTACAAAGACGCCGGCGTAGATACAAAGGAAGGCGGCAGAGCTGTTGAGCTTATGAAGGATCACGTAAAGAGAACATTCAACGAAAGCGTTCTTACAGGACTTGGCAGCTTCGGCAGCCTTTATCAGCTGAACCTCGGCGCTATAACGGAGCCGGTACTCGTTTCAGGAACTGACGGCGTAGGAACTAAGCTGAAGATCGCATTCCTTACAGATAAGCATGACACTGTAGGTCAGGACTGCGTAGCAATGTGCGTAAACGACATAGTATGCCAGGGCGCTGCTCCGCTGTTCTTTCTTGATTATATAGCTACAGGCAAGGTACAGGCAGAAAAGATCGCAGACATCGTAAAGGGCATAGCTGACGGCTGCGTGCTCTCAGACTGCGCGCTCGTAGGCGGCGAAACTGCTGAAATGCCTTCATTCTACGGAGACGACGAGTACGATATGGCAGGCTTTGCTGTAGGTATCGTTGACAAGAAGAAGATCATAGACGGCAGCAAGGTAGCAGAGGGCAACGTTATAATCGGACTTCCTTCAAGCGGTATCCACAGCAACGGTTATTCGCTCGTAAGAAAGGTATTCTTCGACAAGATGAACATGGACGTTGCAGACTATGTAGAAGAGCTCGACGACACGCTCGGCGGTGCGCTCATCACTCCTACAAGGATCTACGTTCGCCCTGCAAAGGCTGTATTTGAACAGTACGATATAAACGGCGTAGTCCACATCACAGGCGGCGGCTTCTACGAGAATATCCCACGTATACTTCCTGACGGTCTCTGCGCTGAGATAACTACAGGCACATGGGAAGTGCTCCCGATATTCAAGTACATAAAGAAGTGCGGAAACATCGACGCAAAGGAAATGTTCTCTACATTTAACATGGGCATCGGCATGATGATGGTAGTAGACGAAAAAGACGCCGAGGGCATTATGAGCATCCTCAAAGCAGAAGGCGAAAACCCGTCAATAATAGGCCGCATCGTCAAGGGCGAAGGCGTTACTATACTTCATGACGGTAAGGCTTTATAGGATCACGTACAGAAAGAGGCTCTATAGATGAAAAATATAACAGTACTCGTTTCAGGCGGCGGAACAAACTTTCAGGCGCTCATAGACAACATAGAAAACGGCTTCATAGAAAACGGCAGGATAGCGCTCCTTATCTCAAGCAATCTTGACGCATTCGCAATAAAGCGCGCAGAAGCTCACGGCATAAAGTGTGCAGTGATCGGAAAGAAAAACATTCCTGACGACGCAAGACGCGCAGAAAAGCTGCTCAAGCTCCTCAGATCGGAAAGCACAGACCTCATAGTCCTCGCAGGCTACATGAGCGTGCTCCCGCCTGAGATCATAGAAGAATACAGAAACAAGATCATAAACATACACCCGTCGCTTATACCGAAATACTGCGGACTCGGAATGTACGGACATCACGTACACGAAGCAGTGCTCGCAGCAGGTGAAAAGGAGTCAGGCGCTACAGTTCATTTCGTTGACGAGGGCGTAGACACAGGAAAGATCATCCTTCAGAAATCGGTAGAAGTAAAGGAAGACGACACACCTGAAACTCTTGCAGCGAGAGTGCTTGAAGTGGAGCACGAGATACTTCCGCTTGCAGTAAAGATGTTCTGCAACGAAGAAAAAATGTAGTTTCGCAGATAATATAAATTAATTTAAAAGTGATTCATATAATGGAGGATCAGATATAATGAAGATTCTTGTAGTCGGAAGCGGCGGCAGGGAGCACGCTATAGTGTGGAAGCTCGCGCAGAGCGACAGAGTAGACAAGATATACTGTGCTCCGGGCAATGCAGGCATAGCGCAGGTAGCAGAGTGCGTTCCTGTAAAGGCTGAAGACATAGAGGGCATAAGAGATTTCGCAAAGGCGAATGATATAGATATGGCGGTCATCGGACCTGAAGTACCGCTTTCAATGGGTATAACAGACGTGCTGCAGGCAGAGGGCATAAGAGTATTCGGACCTGACAAGAACTGCTCGCAGCTTGAGGGAAGCAAGTCATTTACAAAGGCATTCCTTGCGCGCCACAATATACCTACAGCAGGCTATAAGGAATACACTGACATCGATGCTCTCAAGGCTGACATCGGCGTTTTCGGTTTTCCTATGGTAATAAAGGCCGACGGACTTGCTGCAGGCAAGGGCGTTGTAATAGCAGAAGACGCAGAGTCTGCTGAAAAGGCTATAGATGAAATGATGGGCGACAAGATATTCGGCGATGCTGCTGATCTTATCGTAGTAGAAGAATATCTCACAGGCATAGAAGCGTCTATGCTCTGCTTCGTTGACGGCAATGTAATAGTCCCGATGGAATCGGCGCAGGATTACAAGAGAGTATTCGACGGCGACAAGGGACCAAATACAGGCGGTATGGGAACTTATTCTCCGAGCCTGATATTTACACCTGAACTCGAAGCGCAGATTCGCGACCGCATACTTGAGCCTACTATGAAGGGCTTCAAGGAGGACGGCCTTGATTTTCACGGTGTTCTTTTCGTAGGCCTTATGATAACAGACGATGGTCCTAAGGTAATAGAGTTCAACAACCGCTTCGGCGACCCGGAAACTCAGTCAGTCCTCATGAGACTTGATTCTGACCTTTCGGAGATATTTGACGCGTGTATAGACGGAACTCTCGACAAGCTCGAAATAAAATGGAGCGACAGACGCGCTGTATGCGTAGTACTCGCATCAGGCGGATATCCGGGAAGCTACGAAAAGGGCAAGGTCATCAGCGGTCTTGACGACATTGACGATGATGTTGTAGTATTCCATGCCGGCACTGCTGAGAGGGACGGAAATATAGTGACTGACGGAGGCCGCGTACTCGGAGTGACTGCGACAGGCGCGACTAACGATGAAGCTCGTGCAAAGGCGTTTGCAAATGTTGAAAAAATAACGTTTGAAGGCGCTCAGTACAGACGCGACATTGGAAGGATAAACAGAAAATAATAGAATAACAAGCAGAAAAAATAATGGAAAAAAAGAAATTCAATAAAGAATACTGGCGTCCGGGCAATATGCTGTATCCTATACCAGCGGTAATGGTAAGCTGCGGTATACCGGGCGAAAGACCGAATATAATAACTGTAGCGTGGACCGGAACTGTATGCTCCGATCCCGCCATGGTCTATATTTCGATAAGACCTGAAAGACATTCGCACGATATCATAAAGAAAACAGGTGAATTCGTCATAAACCTTACGACTGAAAAGCTCGCAAAGATAACAGACCTTTGCGGAGTAAAGTCAGGCCGCGATATCGATAAATTCAGAGAGTACGGTCTTACGGCGATGAAGTCTCAGCATGTAAGCGCTCCGTCTATAGGCGAGAGTCCTGTAAATATAGAATGCAAGGTAAAGCAGATCATACCGCTGGGTTCACATGATATGTTCATAGCAGAGGTGCGCGGCGTGACAGTAGACGCCCAGTACATGGATGAAAGCGGAAAGTTCGACCTGGCGAAGGCCAGACCGCTCGTTTATTCGCACGGTGAATATTTCGCAGAGGGGCATTTCATAGGAAAATTCGGTTTTTCTGTGAAGAAAAAAGGACATAAAAGGGGAAAATAAACTGGAGGACTGTGTAATGAGAATAGCAGTTGACGGAATGGGAGGCGACAACGCTCCTGAAGAGATAGTAAAGGGATGCGTTGAAGCCAGCAAACTCATAGATGATGAAATATATATTTTAGGCATCGAGGATGTAATAAAAAGAGAACTTAAAAAGTATAAATTTGACTACAACAAGATAAAGATAGTAAACGCAACAGAGGTCATTACGAATGACGATTCGCCGGTAAAGGCTGCACGCGCAAAGAAGGATTCTTCAATGATAAAGGGTCTTTCACTTGTTAAGGAGGGCAAGTGCGACCTGATGATATCTGCCGGAAATACAGGTGCTCTGATGGCGGGCTCGCTTTTCAGATTCGGCAGGATAAAGGGTATAGAACGTCCTGCGATAGGCATGACTTACCCGATAATCGGCGAGGGCGTATCACTGCTCGTTGATTCAGGCGCAAATTCAGAATGCAGACCTTCAAATCTGCGCGAGTTCGCAGTTATGGGAAGCGTGTACATGAACAAGGTGCTCGGCATTGAGGAGCCTTCTGTAGGTCTTATAAATATAGGCGTTGAGGAAAAGAAGGGAACTCCTGTACTGAAGGAAGCGTATCAGCTCCTTAAAAACAGCGATCTTAATTTCTGCGGAAATGTGGAAGCGCGTGAAATACCTTTCGGCGCTGCAGACGTCCTCGTCTGCGACGGATTCGTAGGAAATACGGTGCTTAAGCTCAGTGAAGGCCTTGCAGATAAGATAGTACATCTTCTCAAGGACATACTTACTTCATCAGTAAGGGCAAAGATGGGCGCAGTAATGCTTGCAGATCAGCTCAAGGACCTCAAGAAGATATTCGATTATTCCGAATACGGCGGAGCTCCTATACTCGGAGTGCGCGGAGCTGTAATAAAGATACACGGCTCATCAAACGCAAAGGCTGTTACTAATGCGATAATAAAGGGCATACCTTATGTTGAACAGGATGTAGTAGGGATAATAAGCAGGGCTGTTGCAGAGCTTAACGAAAATGAGGCTGCTGAAGCTTCTGAAGCAGCAGGCGCTGACGAAGCAGCAGATGCTGAAAACAGGAAGGACGCTGAGTAACGTGAAAGATCCTGATTATAACAAGCTGTGTGGGCTCATAGGATATGAATTCAGAGATATAGCTCTGCTTCAGAATGCGCTTACGCACAGCTCCTACTGTTATGAGCACAAGCTGAAATACAGCGAGAACAATGAGCGTCTTGAGTTTCTCGGAGACGCTGTTCTCGATGCTGTGATAGCGGAGGTAATGTATTACAGGCTTTCAGAAAATGAAGAGGGTGACCTCAGCAAGCTGCGCGCTGCAGTAGTATGCGAGGAATCGCTCCTTCGTAAAGCAGAGGATCTTCATCTTACAGATTACATCCGCATGGGGCATGGTGAAGAGACATCAGGCGTAAAGAGAAAGAAAAGATCGCTCGTAGCTGATGCAGTCGAAGCGATGCTGGGCGCAATATATCTCGACAGCGGCTGGGAGAGTGTAAGGTCAGTAGTCGTTAAACTTTTTGGCGATATAATAGAAGACGCGCTGGAAGGAAAACTCAAGCATGACTATAAGACAGCGCTCCAGGAATATCTGCAATCCTCCGGAAATCCGCATATATCATACAGGATAGAAGGAGAAAAGGGACCTGACCATGATAAGACATTTTTTGCAGTACTTCGCATAGATGACGCTGTCGCAGGGCGCGGAGCGGGGAGCACAAAGAAGCAGGCTGAGCAGAACGCCGCAAAGGAAGCGCTTGAGAAGATATTAAAGAAGTAAGAAGTCGGCATCGTTTTAAGTATGACCGGCTTTCTGTTTACAGGAGAATAAAAAGTGTATTTTAAAAAATTAAGTTTGCAGGGCTTCAAGTCATTTGCAGATCCGGTAACTATAGAGTTTGACAGAGGAATAACATGCGTTGTAGGGCCAAACGGTTCGGGCAAGAGCAATATATCTGACGCGCTGCGCTGGGTACTGGGCGAACAGAGCCCTAAAATGCTGCGCGGCGGAAAGATGGACGAGGTAATATTTGCCGGAACAGATAAGAGAAAATCAAAGGGCATGGCGGAGGTAAGCCTTGTCATTGATAATACAGACCACAGTCTCCCTGTTGATTTTGATGAGGTGTCTATAACAAGACGCATGTACCGTTCAGGTGAAAGTGAGTATCTGATAAACGGCTCACAGTGCCGTCTGAGGGATATACGTGAGCTCATAATGGATACAGGCATAGGAGTTGACGGATATTCCATCATAGGTCAGGGAAAGATATCCGAGATAATAAACGGCAGGCCGGAAAGCAGAAGAGAAATATTTGAAGAAGCTGCCGGAATAGTAAAGTACAGGTCAAAAAAAGCAGAGGCAGAACGAAAGCTGGCTGCGACTTCAGCCAACCTGGAAAGAGTAAATGATATAATAAACGAGCTCAGAGAACGTGTAGAGCCGCTGAAAGATGCATCTTACCGCGCAAGGTCATATATAGAGCTGAATGAAAAGTACCGTGAAAACGAAATAAACGTAATACTGAAAAACATAGAGCAGTCAGAAAAACAGGCTGAACTGCTGAACAGAGATTCAGCTCAGTTAGGCTCTCAGATAGCCGAGTGCGACAGCAGGCGTGCCTCAATAGAGCAGGATATAGCTTCAGGAAAGCAGCATCTTGATGACCTTGACGCTCAGGATATGGAAGTGCGTGAGTTCATAATGAAGTTCAATTCAGACCTTGATGAGCTCAGAAATAATGTAAAAGTAAATAATGAAAAAATAAATGCTCTTAAGACTAACGGCAGGATATATAAGGATGAAATGCTCCGCATAAGCGAGAAAATGTCTCATGAGCAGGCAGAGCTGAGACAGCTTCAGCAGCAGACAGAAAGCCTTGTTAAGCAGGGAGAAAAATTATCGTCCGACATAAATGATATTTCGTCACAGTACGACCGTGCAGCTGCTGAGCTCAGAGAAAAGAACGATATGTTCAATTCTGACAGAGACAGGCTTTATGAGGTAAGCATGCAGGCATCTGCTAAGGGCGCTGAAATATCCGGCCTTAAGCAGATAAGGGCTACGCTTGAGGAACGTTTGTCTGCTGTTTCTGCAAGCGGCGTAGACCTTACTGCAGAGCCGTCTTATGAAGCTGACCTGAAGACTTCTTTAAGGAAGCTGGAAAATCTTAAGCAGAGCCTTCATGCCGAAAAGATAAGACTTGCAGGCTTTGTTAAGGAACGAGATGATCTCGCAGCCAAGCTAAAAACTGCCGAAAAAGACCATAATATGGCTCTTTCAAGCTTAAACGATGCGCTCACCAGAAAGGAAATGCTCGAGCAGCTTGAAAATTCATACGAGGGATATAACTACGCTGTAAAGCTCATTATGGGCGAGTCACATCTAAAGGGGATTTACGGGACTGTCGGTGATCTCATAACAGTACCTCGCGGATATGAAGTAGCTATAGATACCGCACTCGGAGCACGCATGCAGAACATCGTCTGCCGTGACGATGAGAGCGCAAGCAGCGCAATAAGAGTGCTCAAGACAAAGCGCGCAGGCAGACTGACATTCCTGCCGGTAGAAAGCATGCGAGCTTCACAGAGAAGGCATGAAAACGGACTTGACGATGAACATGGATTCATAGGAATGGCAGCCGACTGCATAACTTATGATGCAGAATATTCAAAAGTTATGGAATATCTGCTCGGAGGTATAGCAGTAGTAAAGGGTCTCGACGATGCTCTCAGAATATCAAAGAAATACGGCA
>CAVGAH010000046.1:0-15013 GCA_963627215.1 bacterium
CCTTGCTGTTCAGCTATATCCTTCCCACTGTCGGGCGGATTCGGGACTTTCACCCGTTAGAAACGTGCGCCGCCAGGCGCACTAAGAACAGGGCTGCCACATAAATGCGACAGCCCCTTTAATAAACAAATTTTTAGATATTTGACCTGTCTGCTTGACAGGGGGCATATCAATGATGTCTGCTTTTTTATACGTGTTTTAATCTTTTCAGCATGAGCGCGGCTGCGAAGCCCAGAACTGTTCCTGTTATCAGGCCTGTTACGGAGAGGACGGGGAGGTAGAGGTATATTTTGCCGGTCTCTGCTACGAGGGCGGCTACAGTCACCTGTCCTACATTGTGCATGACGCCGCCCGCCATGCTTACTCCTACAGGGCTGAATATTTTTGCTTTTATGAGAATGAACATTACAACGAAGCTCAGCAGGCCTCCCGCCATGCTGTAGAGCATCGCCGATACACCGCCGAAGAGTAATCCTGATAATAATATCCTTATCATGTTTATAGTAAAGGCGTACCCTGCGCCCAGACGATAGAGCGCTATGAGTATCACGAGGTTTGAAAGACCGAGCTTTATCCCGGGGATGCCGAAGTTGAACGGTATGAGCGCTTCTACGTATGAGAAAATAAGTGCAAGTGTTGTCATTACGGAGCTGAGCGCTACGCGATAGCCGAGACCGTTCCTGCTGTTTGCACCGCTCACTGAAAACCGTGAACGGCGGCTCGTCTGTTTATTTCTGATATTTTTACTGCTCATTGGCGCCGCCTCCATGACTTCCGCTCACGGCATCAAGACCGCCGTCGGCTTCGTTTGCTTTGTCGGCGCTGTCGCCCGTTACAGACACTACTACTCTGTTCGGCAGACAGACGAGCGTCTGGTCAGACCTGTTTATACCGCCTGACGACTTGTGCTGCCCGAGACAGTAGCCGTCAGGACAGCTCGCCTCAGACATATACGCTTTTCCGTCCTTTATCGTAACCTGATTGTGGCCTGCATCCGTGTCTATATCTATTACATCATCTTTTGACAATGAATAAGTCCCGTACAGCTTTCCGTCAACGCTTATCTCTATGTCTGCGCCGTCGCTTCCGAAGCCGTACGCGAACCACGCTGTCGCGGCGCAGAATATCAGCAGCACGACGGCGAGCGCTATGTCAGCCTTTTTAATAATACCTTTCATTTTACATATACACCATATACACCATATACACCATATACACCCATTGCGCTTTATCGACCTCAGCGTTTTTTACGCCGCCGGGCGGCGCTGTATTTTATTAATTCGCATATTCAATCATTAGCACCATCAATATTTATTACTTGATAATATTAAGATAGTAATCATCAGTATTGCTGAGCTCAAAGCTGTCAGCTATGCCCTCTGTGATATCGACCTCGCCGTCATCGCTTACGAGCACCATGTCAAAATCCTTATACTGTCTCCAGAAATCGGCAGCCTTGTCCTTCCCCATGATGAAAAGCGATGTTGAAAGCGAGTCGCAGTAAACGCCCTTGTCGCCTATTATCGTCACTGAGATAAGACCTTCCTCGGCAGGACGTCCCGTTGACGGGTCTATGATGTGCCAGTACGTCTTTCCGTCAGATCCGTTGAAATATCTTTCATAGCCGCCTGAAGTTATGACCGCTTTATCTGATATCGCAACGACTCCGAGGTAATCACCGCTCGAAGGGTCTTTCGGGTTCTGAACGGCTACGCGCCAGTCGCTTCCGTCTGTCTTGCTGCCGAGCGTCTGGATATTTCCGCCCAAATCTAACAGCGCCGACTGAACGCCTGCTTCCCTGAGCATCGCTATGACCTGATCGCCCGTATAGCCCTTTGCGACGCTTCCGAGGTCGATCTTCATATCTTTGTCTAACGTTATCGTGTTTTCGTTTTCATCGAGCTTTACTTTTCTGTAATCTACGTGAGTGAGCAGATCGTTTATTACAGAATCATCCAGAACCTTGAAATCACCAGTAGTAAACCCCCATTCCCTTACTACGGGATATATCGAGATATCGAGCGCGCCGTTTGTCTTGTCGCATATGTCAAGCGCAAACTTCGTAAGCGTTTCGGTATCTGACGACACCTGCGCGCTGCCGTCTCTGTTTACCGCGTATATCTCGCTGTTTTCATCGGTAGTCGAGAACATAGCCTCAAGCTGCTCTATCCTTGACTGGACCTTGTCCAGAAGCTCGTCGCTGCCGCCGTATGTAGTTATTTTCATTACCGTATCCATTGCAAATACAGTAATATCGTGCTCTGTCGTGTCGCCCTGAACAGCGCCGGCTGACCCGTCCTCAGCCTGGCCGCCTGTACCGCAGCCTGCCGCTGCAAATACGAGCGCGGCGCACAGTGCAACAACCGCCGCAGCCTTTCCGAACATAAAGCTCTTTTTATTCTGACTTTTTTTACATTTATTCATCATACATACCCTCGTGCTTTATTTAAATTTATCGTATTTTCACGTCTGTAATAATACAATTAATTTTTAGCCTTGGCAAGTGCGGCCTTTATGCCGTTTGAGCAGATATTTGACCTGTCTACTTGACAGGGGTATATCAAATGCATGCCTGCCTTTTTATTTGCTTCACATTACCGTCACATTAAAGCCACACAATTTTCATACATGAATGTCCGTTTGTCACAGAATCATAATATAAATGTGATAAAATATCCATTGGAAGTCAATATCCCCTTTATTTTAATGATGTAATGTGCGAAATTATATTCAATGTTATTCATTTATTATTTAGTTGATTTCCTGTTTCTTTTAAATTCATAAATATTACAGAAAGGACACTCAGATCGATGAAAGATCCATTTAACAAAGGCGCTGAAAATGAAGCGGCTGTTGAGGCAGCTGCGGATTCGTATGATGCGAGTCCGATATTTTCAGACGGATCATCTGAGGAGCAGTCGCCTCCGTCAAAAAAAGCGGCAGTAAAAAGATTTTTCGGAAAATTAAAGCCGAAGAGCAGGAAGGGCTGGATATTCCTGCTTATCATCATACTTATAATAGCAGGCGTAGTATATATCGTAACTAAACACGGCGGAAGTGCAAAAGCCGTAGATAACGGATATATCACAGACACAGTCCAGTACAGGGATATAAATTCTTCCATAACAGGAAGCGGAACGCTTGAAGCGGCGAATCAGTATTCCGTGAAATCGCTCGTTTCGGGAACTATTCTTTCCGATACATTTGAAGAGGGCGATACAGTAGCGCAGGACACGATCCTGTATAATATAGACTCGTCAGACTCAGCTAACTCGCTGGAGCAGGCGCAGCTTTCGCTTGAAAAGGCGCAGCGCGACTACAATAAGGCTGTAAGCGCCGGCGCAGACCTGACGATAACGAGCCCGTCAGCAGGACAGGTCATCTCATATGACGTAGAGGTAGGTGATGATGTAAAAGCAGGCGACACAGTTGCTACAGTGAGAGATTCGAGCTCTATGAAGCTCAAGGTATATTTTCCTGCGGACGACGCAGCTAAGATGTACAACGGCGAGAAAGCGACAGTAACGCTCGACAGCACATTTGAGACGCTTTCAGGCACTATCACTAATGTCAGCAAGGCAAATGAAGTGCTTTCAGGAAATCTCATAGTACGTGAGGTTACAATAAATGTAAGCAACCCCGGCGGCATATCGACATCGCAGCGCGCGACAGCGACAGTAGGCTCGGCGACGAGCACAAGCAGCGGGACATTTGAGTATAAGTCAGAAAAGAAGGTAACTGCGGAGACTAACGGAACGGTATCGCGCCGTTACGTATCAGAGGGCGCGAACGTTTCAGCGGGACAGGCTCTCATACTCCTTTCGAGCGACGATCAGGCAGACAATGTCCAGAATGCGTCTGACAGTGTAAGGAATGCAGAGCTTCAGCTCAGCGACGCCAATAAAAAGCTCGAAGACTATACGATAACATCTCCTATACAGGGAACTGTAGTCGATAAAAAGGTAAAAGCAGGTGAAAAGATAGAAGCTAACGAAGAGCTTTGTACCATATATGACCTTTCATATCTTGAAATGACGCTCAGTGTAGACGAGCTTGATATTTCGGATATCGCAGTCGGTCAGAGCGTAAAGATAACTGCTGACGCTGTAGAGGACAGGGAATACGAGGGCGTAGTTACAAAGGTGAGCGTATCCGGAACTACTACAGGCAGTGCAACGACCTACCCTGTAACTATACAGATAGACGAAACAGACGGGCTTCTGCCGGGCATGAACGTTGATGCAGAGATAAGCCTTGAAAGCGCGGAGCACGTACTTTCGATACCGGCAGCGGCGCTGCAGCGCGGCAATACTGTACTCGTTCCTGATGACAGCGCAACAGGCGGCAAGTCAGGCGCAGACAGCAATGCGGATGATAAAAACGAGCAGCCGGGCGGCACTTCTGACGGCAACGGAGCTGCAGGCGCAGACAGCGCAGCAGCAAGCGGATATAAGTCTGTTCAGGTCGAAACAGGCATAAGCGACGGCGATTACATACAGATAATATCAGGTCTCAACGAGGGCGACACTATAGCTTATCTGCCTGCAGCCACAGGAAGCAGCGACTTTTTCATGATTGATGACGGCAGCATGGGAGATATGCCGGCCGGCGGTCCTGACGGAGGCGGTGGAACTCCGGGCGGTGGAGCTCCGGGCGGTGGAGGTTCTGGCGGTGGCGGCGGTCCTGGAAACTAATGGAGGCCGTTAATATGAACGCTGTAAAACAGAATAATAACACTGCTAAAATGTTAAATAATGGCAGCCGAGAGCCGCTCGTAGAATTCAGAGACGTATGCAAATATTACGTTATGGGCGATACGACGGTAAAGGCTGTGGATCACATATCTTTTAAAATATATGAAGGCGAGTTCGTAGCGATAGTCGGACAGTCAGGCTCGGGAAAATCAACGTGCATGAATATCATAGGCTGCCTCGACACGCCTACGGAAGGACTGTATCTGCTTAAAGGCAGAAACGTAGGCAAGATGAACAAGAACGAGCTCGCAACAGTCCGCAACAAGCAGATGGGATTCATATTTCAGCAGTACAATCTGCTGCCGAAGCTGAATCTCACGGAAAATGTAGAAGTACCTCTGATGTACGCCGGCGTACCAAAAAAAGAGCGCCGCGAGCGCGCTCAGGAGATGCTTAAAATGGTCGGGCTCGGCAACAAGCTCAGGCATAAGCCGAACGAGCTCTCAGGCGGACAGCAGCAGAGAGTTTCCATAGCGAGAGCGCTTGTGGGCGACCCTGCGGTAATACTCGCCGATGAGCCTACAGGCGCGCTCGATTCAAAAACAGGCCGCGAAGTAATGGAAATGCTTAAGCAGCTCAACAGAGACGGCCATACCATAATATTCATAACACACGATAACTCGCTCGCAGTCCAGACGCAGCGCATAATCCGCCTTGAGGACGGCCATGTAGTTTATGACGGTCCTTCGGATGCGCCGGAGGCGGTAGTATCTCCGTCGCTTGCCGGAGGCATATCGGTCGGCGGGCCGACGCCGGATGCGGGAATTGATTCGGGCATTACGACAGGAGACAGCGAAAGGACGGGTGATAACTGATGAATATATCTGAATCATTTTCGCTCGCGCTTAAAAATATAACATCGAGTAAGATGAGGACATTCCTCACTATGCTCGGCATAATCATAGGCGTAGCAGCTGTAACGCTCATAACGGGTCTCGGAAACGGTCTGCGCGAGTATATAGCGTCAGAGTTCGCCGATATGGGGACCGATTCGCTCACGGTAATGATACAGTCGAGGGGCGCTACGAGAACTATGTCTGCTGACGATGTGTATGACCTTGTATCAGAAAACAGCGACTTCTTAAAGATGTGCTCTCCATCGGCGAGCCCGGCGGGAAGCCTTAAGATAGGAACTGAGACGCTTACAGATACTTCCATTACAGGCGTCAGTGAAGACTACCTGACAGGAATGAAAAACAAGGAGTTTGCACAGGGCAGAGATTTTGAGTACAGTGACATGCTTTACCGTAATAAAGTCTGCATCATAGGCGCGTATCTCAACCAGAAATATTTCGGAGGAAACGGGCTCGGTCAGACGCTGCGTGTAGGAGGTATGAGCCTGACTGTCGTCGGTGTTCTTGAACAGACTGTAGATACCCTTGAAGAAGGCTGCGGCGATGACTGCCTGTACCTGCCGTATACCACGGTGACGAGAAGCGGCGGAAGCATATCGAGCTATACTATAACTGTACAGGATGAAAACAATGTAAGCGAAGCAAAATCAGCGCTTGAGTCAGCTCTTACAGATTATTTCGGCAGCAGCGATTATTTCTCGGTAGTCAGCATGGCTGAAATGCTCGACTCGATGAATGCGATGATAAACGCGCTCGTAGCCGTGCTCGCCGGTATAGCCGCGATATCGCTCGTAGTAGGAGGCATAGGCATCATGAATATCATGCTCGTGTCTGTAAGCGAGCGTACGCGTGAGATAGGCATAAGAAAATCGCTCGGAGCAAAGGAATCATATATAATGCAGCAGTTCGTCATAGAAGCTGCGCTCACGAGCGCGCTCGGCGGAATACTGGGCATACTGCTCGGAAAGCTGCTCTCATCAGCTATTACCATGGTAATAAACGTACTGTCAGAGTTTTCCATGACGGTAACGCCGACGTGGACATCTATAGGCGTAGCGTTTGCAATATCAGTAGGCATAGGCGTGCTTTTCGGATATCTGCCTGCAAAAAAGGCTGCGCGCCTCAATCCGATAGACGCACTGCATTACGAATAGAGGAGAATGAAAAATGAAAATAAAACGTTTAACGGCTCTCGCGCTGTCAGCGTGCCTGTGCGTCACCGCACTCCCGGCAGTGACAGCGTCATCTGCTGTATACGCTGAGTCGCAGACGACGCAGCTGCAGATAGTGAGAGCTATGGGTATACTTACAGGAGATCAGAACGGAAACCTGAGTCTCGGCTCGTCAGTGACTAGAGCGCAGTTCGTAAAGATGATGTGCGCAGCATCGACTTACAAGGATTCTATCGGAAACGGAAGCGGAGTTTCACTTTTTAAGGATGTAAAAAATAATTACTGGGGCAGCGAGTATATAAAGCTTGCGATAGAGCAGGGCTGGGTGTACGGCTACGTTGACGGTACGTTCAGACCAAACAATAACATCACACTTGAAGAGGCCTGCACGGCGCTCCTGAGACTGCTCGGCTATGATTCTTCAACGCTTACAGGCTCTTACCCGTCAGCGCAGCTTTCAAAGGCTTACTCGCTCGGGCTCAGAAACGACCTTTCTGCGTCTCAGGGCACAGTCCTGACGAGACAGGATTGCGTGACGTTATTCTATAATCTGCTTTTATGCGACGATTCAGAGGGTAGAGTATACGGCTCGACGTTAGGCTACACTATATCTAACGACCAGGTAGATTACTCGTCGCTCGTTTCAAAGAGTACAGAAGGTCCGTATGTTTCTGACGGAACATCGTCCAACTTGTCATTCGTCAATTCGAATACAAGCGTATTCAGGAACGGAGCAGCATCAAGTATATCGTCTCTGACGACGAACGACGTATATTACTACAGCACGAATATGAATACAGTATGGATATATGACAACAAGGTAAGCGGAACGCTTACGGCAGTATCGCCTAACACAGCGTCACCTGAAAGCGTTTCGGTATCAGGCGTTTCATACAAGCTGGGTACATCTACTGCAGAATACAAGTGCTCAAGCCTCGGTTCATTTAAGGAGGGCGACCTTGTAACGCTCCTTCTCGGAAAGGACGGAGATGTAGTAGATATAGTTACGCCATCGAGCACGAGCAGCACTGTATACGGCGTAATTATTTCAAGTGAAAATACATCGACTACGACAAATAATACTGCTTCAGTTCAGAAAAAGACTGTAATAGCATGCGCAGACGGTACGGAGAGGACATTCTATCACAGCGGGTCATCCTACAGCATCGGTCAGGCAGTATCTGTAAAGGTTACATCATCAGGAACTGAAATAACTAATGTAAAGAGCAGCATGAGCGGAACAGTAAGCGCTGACGGAACTACATTCGGCGGTGTAAAGTTCGCATCGGGTGTCGGCATAATAGATACTGATGAGAACGGAAATTACAAGAGGATATATCCTTCAAGACTTGCAGGCAGCTCGCTTACTACATCAAATGTTCTGTATTTTGAGAAGAACTCAGCAGGTGAGATAAGCAGTCTGATACTCAGAGATGCGACAGGTGATGTAAACAAATACGGATATATAACATCAGCTCAGACATTCAGCGGTGGTATGAGTGTATCAGGTTCGTATACGTACTTTGCAGACGGAGTAAAGGAGAGCATCAATACCGACGTTATATACAGCGCCGGAGTAGGCGGAGCTGCACTGATCTACAAGAACGGACAGCTCAAGACTATGCGTTCCATGAAGTCGGTAAGCATCAGCAGCCTGGATAACTCGCTTACAGCAAGGAGCGGAGGTACGAGCTACAACATATGGGAAAACGTTCAGGTACTCATAAAGGACGGCTCAAGCAACGTTTATGCAACGGAGCTTTCATCAATAAACACTACGGATTACAGCCTTACAGGCTGGTACGATGACCTTGGATATTCGGCAGGAAAGCGCATAAGAGTCATCGTAGCTACTCCGAAATAGAACGAAATAAAAGGGTGAATGGATTTAAAATAGAAAAATAAAATGCCGGGAGCGAGGACTCCCGGCATTTTACTTGTGCGCCCGGCGGCGCACGTTTCTAATTGAAAACATATGTGAAATTAAGTTTATTCATAAATGTTACTGCTGTTGTTATCCGCAACATCGGAATTATTTGTACCGGCTTCAGGCTCTGCATTTTCTGCATTTACCGGAGCTTCTGCTGTTACTTCTGCTGTTATATCATCGGCAGGTATTTCTTCCGGTGACGGAAGCAGCTCAGGATCATTAGCTTCAGATGATTCATTTGAGATATCTGCTGCGGCATCCTCTGGTGCGATAGCTTCATCCTCCGACGGTTCGTAGCCTGTAATAGTATCGTAGAAAGCGGCCCATCCGATAAGCGGACGCATGATAACAGTGGACATTGCGATCATAAATATCAGGTACGCTGCGATATAAGCGACTGTTATGCCGATAAGCAGTATCATATATGCACTGTATATATCTCCTGAATAGAAAATATTCATTACGTAAGCATATCCTGCTGCAAGAGCACCGCCCATTATAGCGCTGCCGACAGCGATAACGAGTATGTACCAGCCAATATAAGAAAGGAAGAGCAGGAAGAGCTTCCATGTATTTCCTTTCATTGCCTTTATACTGAACTTCGCGGCTTCCATGACCTTCATATCAGGATGCTCGATGAGAAGCGGGAACATGAGCGCCAGACGCAGGTAAAACTGTGTAGCAAGCACAGTGCCGCCTATGTAAAGAATAATTACTATGACCTGTGTAGCTACAGCAGCAAATCCGTCGCCGAGACCTGCAGAAAGTGTAGAAACTATTATGGCAGGCAGCTCGCATATAAGCGTGATAATAAATGCAGCTATGCTGAAAAGCAGGTAAGAGCCTATGGCTTTAAAAAACCAGTTATCTCTGAATGCAAAGAACAGCCTTCCTGTCTTGAAATGCTGACCGCGTGATATGTCCATAGCGCCGCCGAGCAGCCCGATAAAAAGCGGTCCGCCGAATACCAGCGGAACGAGTGCGGCTATGACCTCTATAGCGCGTGCTGCTGCGATGCTTGAGCCAGCCTTTGACATGCCGAGTATAAACAGCAGCAGAGGCGGTACCATGAGAAGCACGCTGTAAAGCAGCGCCTTCGGAAACGCTTTCAGAAGATTGTGTTTCTGAGCTTTGATCGCGCGTTTTCTGACCTCTGAAACAGTAAAGTCAGAGGTAAAAACGATCTCAGCATGCTGAGCGGCTTCAGTTTCGTCAGCTTCAGCTGTGTTTTCTACAGCTACGAGCGGAGCGGACGTGTCCTCTGCCGCACCCGCACCGGATGATGCATCAGTATACGGCGAAGCGTCATCACTGACAGCCGACTGTTCAGGCGCTGTATCGACAGGCTCATCGATATTCGCGCCGCCGGAAGTTATATCCGGTCTGTTGTCAAATTCTTTGTCCATAAATGATCTCCTCTAAAAAACAATATACATAAAATAATATTAAACTACTTTAAAAAATATTACCGTCATATTCATCACTGGCTCTGAAATTTCCTGTGAGAGTAGAGTAAAATACAGCCTTTGATGTTTCAATATAAAGTACTACAGGTGCATAAACAGCCATAAATACGCACATGAGTATAACGGCTGTAAGGTTGCCTGCGAATGAAGTCGAGAGCATGAGCGTCGTCATGGCGAGCGAAAGCGGTATGGATGCGAGTATAAGCCAGCCTATAAAAGAAAGGACAAGCATAAAAAGGTTTCCGACCTTCTTGCGCATCATGAAAACGCTCCTTGCTACAGCCTCAGAAGCACCCATATTGCGGTCGTCTGCAGCTATGAAGTAAACCATATCGTAACGCATCGTAAATATAACACCGCCGATCGCACCGGCAAGCGTAGCAGCAAAGCCGATAAAAAGCAGCATATAAGCTCCGCCTGTTGACATAACGGAAGCTGCCATGCCGAATCCAAGAAGAAGCGAGCCCGGCAGTATGAAAAGGCAGCGCCATAAAAATGTAAAGAACATTATCATAATTCCGGCACAGAACGACTGACCGAATTTATTGAGCCCCGTTGTTACGTCAGCAGCAGTGACGTGCTCGTCGCGTATAGTTTTAAGCGCGATAGTCGCGATCGCAATACCAAAAGCACCGGTAAGAAATAACTGGTAAAAAGTAACAAAATTACTCAGCATCTGCGTAGCAGGTGAAAAGATATCAGCCGCCGTCGCGCCTTCAGCGACTGAAACTCCGACAGCCTCCTGAAGCATAGATATATATGCCGATGAATCACCGGAAAGCAGCCCGGCAGCCTGAACATTATGGATGTACAGACCTGCATATATAAGATTTGGAAGCATACTGAGCACTATATAAATGAGCACAGGCACGAATAACGTCCTCCATTTGCCTCTGAGCTTTGCACGCGCGATAGAGCGTATCTGTGATGATGTAAAAACAGGCGTCGGAGGGACCTGCTGAGCAGGCTGCCCCGGAGCACCGTAAAACGGGTCTGTACCCGGCTGTGTATTCTGCATTAAATTAATACCTCCCTTTTAAATGAAAAACATGTTAAATAAAAACATGAGAGCCGACCGCTAAAAAACAGGGTCAGGCTCGTCCTCGTCATCATATTCGCCGTCGATGACAGGATTATAGCGGTCAACGAAACCGTCAGTATACGGATCTATAGATCCCCTCAGCCCTATAGGGTCGTCAGGATCCCAGTTCGTAGGATCCCAGTCGGCAGGCAGCTCAACAGGAAGCTCGTCCTCATCGTCACTGCCCTCGTAATCATCGTGATTGCTGCTGTATCCGTCGTAATTGCTGCCGCGTGCGCCGCCGAAGGCGTAAACATCGTCAGCCGCTTCAGCCATGGCGTTGAGCGTGTATTCGTCAGGACCTGACGGCATGCATTCTGAAAAATCGTAATTATAGCGCGTGCCTGAAAGCTTTTCCGCGCGGAAGAGCATAAGAGCCTCGAGCGGAGTCATGCGCAGCGTATCGCCGCCTTCCTCAGGCGTGCATGAAACAGCCTCAGGCGAAAGCAGCCACTCGCGGAATCTGAAAAGCTCGTCAGCGTAAAAGCCGCGGCCCCTGTGGTGAGTATGCTCAGCCAGGCTTACGAGCGTTTCTTTTATAGTCTGCAGCACAGAGTAAAGCTCCGTGTTGTCATCAGGAACGCCGCGCACGAGATCCTCAAAAAACGAAGTAGTCATTTCTGAAAGAGAATTGCCGTCAGGCATAAGCATGAGCTCGGCGAAATCATCGTACTCGAGCTCATCAAAATCGTTTTCCATCAGTGCGGAAAACTGCTCAAAATATTTAAAGTCCTCAGCGGACTCAACATCGATCTCATTCATTAAATCTTCTAAAACCATAATAATACATTACCCTCTGTAATAAATAAAATAAATTAAATAAAATAATTCCAATAAGCCGTAAAACAGCGCGCGTCACCGCGCATGCAGGCCGCTTTACACGGCAGAAATACTTCTGCACGATCATGCGGGTCCGGCGACGGACGCAGGTTTTATATTCTGTTACTGTATTGTTATTTATACCTTTATTTTTCTTGATGAATCTAATCAATCAGTTTATTATATAATAAATATGAGGTTGTATAAAGTGTAAAATCCTGTACGGGATCTTAAAATAAGACAAAAGGAGTTTGGAAAATGGCAGACGAAAAAAGACTCAGACAGAGATCGGAGATCGAAGACAAATACAAGTGGAATATCGAGGAAATGTATGCAGACGAAGCTGCATGGGAGAGTGATTTTGAGGAAGCGCTTAAAATGGCTGACGGATTCACATCATATGCAGGAAAGCTCGGTGAAAGCGCCGAAACACTGCTTGACGCGCTCCGTGCGCGCGACGCTGTATGGCAGAAAGCGGAACGCGTTTACGTTTACGCTCACATGAAGGGCGACGAGGACAACCGCGTTTCGAAATATCAGGAGCTCAGTCAGAAGGCTATGTCGCTCATGTCGCAGATATCCGCAAAGTCAGCGTTCTTTACGCCTGAGCTCATGGATCTCCCGGAAGGAGCTGTAGAAAGATTCCTCGAGGAAAACGACGAGCTTAAAGTATACAGCTATACATTACTCGACCTGCTCCGCCAGAGAAAGCACGTACTTTCGCAGGCAGAGGAAGCGCTCATGGCGCAGTTCGGCGAGGTCTCAGGCGCTCCGAAGCAGATATTCAGCATGATAAACGACGCTGACATAAAATTCGGGACTATAAAGGACGAGGACGGCGATGATGTAGAGCTGACTCACGGAAATTATATCAGCATGATGGAATCATCAGACAGGCGCGTCCGCAAGGACGCATATCGCGCGCTTTACGCCGCATTCATGAAGCAGAAGAACACGCTCGCTTCGACTTACTATTATAATGTAAAGAAGAACGCAGTATTCTCAAAGATAAGAAAATACCCTTCAGCGCTTGCATCAGCGCTCGACGGCGGAAATATCCCGGAGTCAGTCTACACTAACCTCATAGACACGATAAACGCTCATCTTGATGTGCTCCATCGTTATGTAGGCATCAGAAAGAAGATACTCGGCGTTGACGAGATACACATGTACGACATGTACGCGCCGCTTGTGGAAATGCCGAAGCGCAGCGTTCCTTACGAAGAAGCACTTGACGTAGTGCGCGAAGCGCTTGCGCCTATGGGCGAACAGTATATCAAGGATCTCAATGCGGGCCTGCAGACAGGCTGGGTAGACGTATTCGAAAACGAGGGCAAGACGAGCGGAGCTTATTCATTCGGAAGCTACGACAGCATGCCTTATGTGCTGCTTAATTACAACAATAAATTTAAGGATGCTTTCACGGTGATACACGAGCTCGGTCACTCAATGAATTCGTACTATACTCGCAAGGCGCAGCCGTATATATACGGAGGCCATTCGATATTTACTGCAGAGGTCGCTTCGACTGCAAACGAATGCCTGCTGATGCACGACCTGCTCGCCAAGTGCTCTGACAAGACAGAAAAACTGTATTTGTTAAATATATATATTGAAGAATTCAGAGCGACTGTATTCAGACAGACTATGTTTGCCGAGTTTGAGATGCAGGTACACGCAGAAGTAGAAAAGGGCGAGGTAATGACGCCTGACAGACTTTGCGAGATATACGGCGACCTGAATAAAAAATATTTCGGTCCGGATGTCGTTTACGACGATGAGATCGCCATGGAATGGGCTCGCATCCCTCATTTCTATAATGCATTTTATGTTTATCAGTATGCTACAGGCTACTCTGCGGCAGTTGCAATATCAAAGAAGATAATAGAAGAGGGCGCGCCGGCGCGCGATGCGTATATGACATTCCTTGCTGCAGGCGACAGCGATTACCCTATCGAGCTGCTCAAGGGCGCGGGCGTAGACATGAGCAAGCCTGACGTTATCGAAAGTGCCATGGCGACATTCGAAGGACTGATAGACGAGCTTGAGGAACTGATAAATGAATAAAACCTACCGTAAATACCATATTTACGCAAACGATAATGAGATATCCGACAGGATAACGAAAGAAGTAAAAGAAAAAATGGGAGCAGCGGGGTACGAATACTCTGATACGGAAAAGGGCGCAGACCTGATATTCTGCATCGGAGGTGATGGCGCCCTGCTGCGTCTTCTCAGGAAATACGATTTCCCGGAAACGCCGATAGTCGGTATAAATACAGGCCATCTCGGATTTTTCCAGGAAATAACGATGGATGGCATAGACGAGCTGATAAGGATGCTCGACAGCGGTGAATACCACGTTCAGTCGTATATCGGTCTGCAGACTGACGTATATACGGCTGACAGCAGGACAACATACCTGTCGATAAACGAGATAGTAGTCCGCGGTGACGGCGAGCGCCTTCTTCATCTCGGAGTGCGCGTCGGAGACAATGAAATAACGCGCTTCAGCGGCGATGGAATACTCGTATGCACACCTGCCGGGAGCACGGCGTATAATTACTCGCTCGGCGGCGTCATAGTAGACCCCGAAGTGGACATGCTCCAGATAACCCCGATGGCGCCTGTAAACAACATTGCATATCGCTCATTCACATCAGGCCTCATAGTCCCGACCCACACGTCTATAGAGATATTCCCCGTAGACAACGAGGATAAGACGGTTTCGATCATACAGGATGGACGTGCAGTAGTACGCGGTGATGTTAAGAAGATAGTAATAAGCGTAGCCGAGCGCAAGGCTCATATAGTACGCTTTAAAAACTATAATTTCTGGAAGAAAGTTACGGATAAGATAATAGGTTAATACAAAAAGACGCCCCTACGTTCACTTCGTGAACTACGCTGTCGCATTTTACACTGCAGCTGAAGCTG
>CAVGAH010000047.1:0-14994 GCA_963627215.1 bacterium
ACCGCTTCCCTGAGTCCGTCCATGTTCATCTGGATATATATTTTAAGCGCTTCATATGTTTCCGTACGATTCCAGTATGTTCCGAATTTATGGTGCAGCATCGCTTCTACGACTGATTTTGGATTGTACATCGAGATCTCTGTAATACCGTCGCTTGAGTAGTTTACCAGCTTATACCCGTCATACCATGATTCTGCTTCCTCAAAATCCATATTATACTCATCGCACAGCTTGCGTACCTCTTCATGCATAAACCCAAAATACTCTCCTATATTTCCAGGGTCTGCCATGGAATACTCGCTAAACATGTTAAGCGCCGAATGCGTTCCATACTTCTTTATCGGAAGTATTCCCGTCATGTAAGCCAAAGCGACGTAAGACTGATCCTTTAACCAGGACCGTATAAAGTCAAGATACTTTTTCTGCGATTCCAGATCGTTTTTATATTCACGGAATATACAATCCCATTCATCTATTAAAATAATAAATGGGACTTTCGTTTTGGCAAAAATATCCTTCATTACCTGATACAAGTTCTCTTCATCTCTGAATTTTACATTTTCATATTCTTCAAGCAGGTCGAAAATAACATAACTTTTTATCTTCTTAAGCATTTCATCAATATTTCCTGCTATGCTGAGAAATTCCTGCATATTTACTTTTATAACATCATATTTATTAAGATGTTTACTGTATGATTCCGATTTAGCGATCTTAAGACCTTCAAAAAGCTCCGACGCATCCACCGAGCGATCATAATATGCGGCTAACATTTCTGCCGCCATTGTTTTTCCGAAACGCCTCGGACGGCTCACACAGATAAACTGCTGCTGCGTACCGATCAGGGCATTCGTTTTTTCTATCAGCCCGCTTTTATCCACATATATCTGCGAATTAAGACTTGTTCTAAATCCAGCCGTTCCCGGATTCAAATATACTCCCATTTTCCACACATCCTTCCCGCGCGCCAGGCGCGCACAGCAGACACAGGAAGACATCATTGCTGCCTGTTGCGCCCGGTGCGCCCAAAATGCCAATAGTTTTTTATTTCCTGTAAATTCATCAATATTAAAATATTAAAATTCTGCTGAAAAGTCGATCATTACTTATGCGCGAGATACCATATAACGACAGCGACTGCTGCGTTTACTAACAGCGCCAGCGGAAGCCCTATCTGAAACTTCTTCTTGCGAGTCTTATGATGAAACACGCGCGAGCCCAGAAAGCTGCCTACAGCGCCCATACAAAACGCAGTCCCGAGCAGCGTAGCCTCGCTTACTCTCCAGCCGTCCATCTTTGCTATGAGCTTGTCCACGCCCATCAGCAGAAACGTTATGATATTCCATATGCCCCACACGCATATGATATACGCTAATACCTTTGCTGTCACAAGCGCTCCTCCTTCCTAAAGCTTCCCGCCGAACTCAGAAAAAAACTTATCCATTATGCTTCGCTGCTCGTTCATATATACACCGTTCCGGTGTATTTCTGCAATAAGCTGCCACAGCAGCGTTCGTGGGCGCGCCGGGCGCGCGTCCGGCACGTATTAATTTATTACTTAACGCAGTATTTCTCCAGATAAGCTTCCATTGCAGCCTTCACTTCGTCAGTGATGACTACCTTGCCGTCAACTTCCTGATTATGTAAAGTGCTGATGACCTCGCGGACTGTAACTATCGGATAAGTCTTTATGCCGAAATCCTCGTAAAGCTCCTGTATCGCAGTCTTTTCGCCCTGTCCGCGCTCCATACGGTCTACTGAAACGATAAGTCCCTCTACCTTTACGTCAGCCGCGCCGAAAAGCAGCGGAAGCGTTTCTCTTACAGCCGTTCCTGCTGTTATTACGTCCTCAGTGATGAGCACCTTATCGCCGTCCTGCAGCTTGTAGCCGACCATGTTGCCGCCCTCGCCGTGGTCCTTCTTTTCCTTACGGTTAAAGCAGTAGCTCACGTCCATGCCGTGCTCTGCGGCGAACGATATAGATGTAGCTACAGCCAGCGGTATGCCCTTGTACGCAGGTCCGAAAAGTACTTTAGTTTCAGGGTCGATATCGCCTGCATCCATGTGCTCCTTTATACATGAAGCATAGAACTGGCCGAGACGATGCGCCTGCGCGCCTGTTTTGTAGTTGCCTGTATTTATGAAATACGGCGTGTTTCTGCCGCTCTTAGTAACAAAATCTCCGAAAGTCAGAACGCCTGACTCTACCATAAATTTTATAAATTCTTCCTTATATCCCATAATTTATCCTTTCATTTAAATATTAAATGCGTGCTTCAGCTCTGCGAGCGTCGCCCAGTTGTTCTCGTGCATGTAGTCTATGAGCTCTTCCTTTATCCTGACCATAGCCAGCGGGTCTGAGAGCACCGCAGTTCCGATGCCGACAGCCGAAGCGCCCGCAGCGAGGAACTCTACTACATCTGTTCCGCAGCTTATACCGCCCAGACCGATGACCGGAATGTTGACTGCCTGAGCCACCTGCCAGACCATTCTGAGAGCCACAGGCTTAACTGCAGGACCGGAAAATCCGCCGACCTTGCGCGCCAGTGTAGCCTTGCGGCGGCGCAGATCTATGTGCATGCCGAGCAGCGTGTTTATGAGCGATACAGCGTCAGCGCCCTGTGACTCTACAGCCTTTGCTATTTCTGTTATATCAGTGACATTAGGTGTCAGCTTTATGATAACAGGCTTTTTAGATATTTTTTTTACAGCCTTAGTGACTTCGGCTGCGAGCTTCGGATCTGTACCGAACGCCGCTCCGCCCTGACTTACATTAGGACACGAGATATTCACCTCAAACATCGATATCTCATCGCAGCCGTTGAGCGCTTCTATAGCGCCGCAGTATTCCTCTATGCTGTGACCTGCAATATTTGTAATTATCTTTGTGTCATAATTTTTCAGATATGGAAGCTCTTTCTTTTTATATTCCGCTACGCCCGGGTTCTGTAATCCTACAGCGTTGAGCATACCGCCGTAAGTTTCGGCTATACGCGGCGTGTCGTTGCCCGGCCACGGGTCTGCTGCAACTCCCTTAGTAACAGCCGCGCCGAGCTCGCTTATATCATAGAAATCGCTGCTCTCGTGCGCAGAAAACGTTCCTGACGCTGTCATTATCGGATTCTTAAACTGTACGCCTGCTATGCGCGTCGAAAGGTCTACGCCCAGCGCTTCAGCCTTTTTATCCAGCTCTGCCATTACCAGACCACCGCCTTTCCGTTAAATACAGGGCCGTCCTTGCAGACCTTGTACTTTTTTATAATGTCGTTTCCGTCGCTGTCTATGCCTGCACGGATATCTGTAACGCAACCGACGCAGGCACCGTAGCCGCAGCCCATGCGTTCCTCGAGCGAAACGAATACCGTAGTTTTTTCATTCTTGCTGCTTATGTAGCCGTAAAGAGACTTGAGCATAGGCCTTGGCCCGCATGCGTAGCAAGTCCAGTCATCGCTCGGCTCTATCTGGTTTATCTCTATGCAGTCTACGACATTGCCGACGAAGCATTCTTCATTTGGTATGTCTGTAGTAACAAGCGTCCTGCAGTCAGCGTGGCGCAGCTCTTCAGTCAGGAACGGATCCTGCCTGAAGCCCGTTACGGCAGTGACGCGCGACCCCTGTGCCGCGAGACGCTTAGCTAAAAACAGCATAGGCGCAGTGCCTACGCCGCCGCCCACAAGGAGCACCGGCGCGCCAGGTACAGCCGGTGCAGGGAAGCCGTGTCCGAGCGGTGACGATATCTTTATGATATCGCCGCGCTTCATCCCGCGCAGCTCGTCAGTTCCCGCGCCTATTACGTCATATACGATAGTAAGTGTTCCTTCCTCAACATCTGCGTCGCATATGCTTATAGGGCGCGGCAGTATCAGCCTGTCAGACTTCGGATAGATATTTATGAACTGACCCGGCTGAGCGACGTCAGACGCCTCCGGCGCAGACATCGTCATTTTCATTATGTGAGGCGCTATCTCTTCATTTACAAGCACCTCTGCCTCATATATAAATTTTTCCGCCATTTAATTTTTGCCTTTTATCTGTATATCTAACTTATTTACTTTATTTTTTAATTTTCTGTTGTTCTGCAGCTCCGCCGGCCTATTTGCCGAGCTTCCTCTGCAGCGCTTCGTTCAGCTGCTCCTTCATTCTGATCGCAGCTGCCCTCGCCGCCTTTCCGAATTCCTCTTCAGGGAAAGCATCGTCCTTCTTATAAGCAGAAGTTATGCCGCGCGAAGAATTGATAATAGCTCCCAGACCGTCCTCGTCAAAGAATCCTGCCACATCGTCAGCCGTTGCGCCCTGCGCGCCGAATCCCGGCACGAGGAAGAACATATGCGGATGCTCCTTTCTGAGCTTTTCGCCCTGCTCCCTGTGCGTAGCGCCCACAACAGCGCCGACCTCGCTGTATCCGTATCTGCCGATAAGGCCTGCGCCCCACTCGTCAACGAGCTGCGCAGCCGCTTCGTAAACAGTCCTGCCATCCTGAAGTACAAGATCCTGCAGCTCGCTGCTGCTTGGGTTGCTTGTTTTTACCAGTACAAACATTCCCTTCCTGTGCTGTACGCACGCTTCAAGGAACGGCTTTATGCCGTCAGAGCCCATATAAGGATTGAGCGTAACAGCGTCCTCCATCCACGTGAATGCCTTCTCGCCCTTTATGTCAGCACCGCCGAGATGCGCAGCATAAGCCGCCGCAGTAGAAGATATGTCGCCGCGCTTTATGTCTCCTATAACTACAAGACCCTTCGAATAAGCGTACATGCACGTTCTGTTGTAAACGTCTATGCCCGGCACACCGAACTTTTCGTACATCGCTATCTGCGGCTTCACAGCCGGAACTATATCGTATACCGAATCAATGATCTCCTTGTTAAACGCAAAGAACATCTCTGCAACGCCTTCAGGCGTCGGACCATACTGTCTGAAATATTTTTTCTTAAGAAATTCAGGCATCATTTCTATAGTCGGGTCAAGTCCGACTACTGTAGGATTTCCTTTCTTTTTTATCCCGTCAATAAGTCTGTCTATCATTTCAACTCCCTTCCGCCGGTCCAGCCGGCACATGTGTTTAAAGCGCAGCGGAGCACTGACAAGCTCGCTTGATCAGTGCGGGCGTAGCTTGCAACGGCGCCAGCGGAGCTTCTGCTCCGCCCGGGTTTCGGTGGAAGATTATTACCCGCCACCGAAAGTCGGGAATGGAACCCGCCGCCTATAGAGGCGGGGGGACATCCGGCGCTACGTTATACATTATTTCTATACGTTACTTCCTGTAAATTATCCTGCCCTCGGCCATAGTCAGCTGCACACGTCCTGTCAGCTTCATACCTTCAAACGGAGTATTACGTCCCTTTGATTTGAACTTCTCAGGCTCGACTACCCACTCTTCATCCGGGTCGATGACAGCTATATCAGCGCGCGAGCCGATGCGAAGCGTTCCGCCGTCATATCTCAGTATACGCGCAGCGTTCGTGCTCATAAGCGCTATCAGTCGCATAGGATTTATAAATCCTTTTTTTACCAGTTCAGTATTACTTACAGCAAAGCTCGTCTCAAGGCCGACTATGCCGAAAGGCGCCTGTTCGAACGGCTTCGACTTTTCCTCAGCGCTGTGCGGCGCGTGGTCTGTCGCTATAGTATCGAGAGTTCCGTCTATAAGCGCCGTCACGACAGCAAATCTGTCGCGCTTCGTCCTGAGCGGCGGATTCATCTTTTTATGAGTGTCTGCCTTCCTGCCGTAAGGCGTATCGACGCAATGATATGTACCCTCCGCCGCATCGCCTTCTCTGACAGGCACATCGCCGTCAGAAAGCGTGAAATAATGCGGCGCAGTCTCAGCAGTCACAGGTATGCCCCACGACTTTGCCGCCCTTATTATATCAAGACTTCCGAGCGTGCTTATATGCTGCAGATGCAGCCTGCAGCCCGTTTCCTTTGCCAGAAGTATATCGCGCGCCGCTATCAGCTCTTCCGTTTCAGGCGGTATCCCGTTCAGACCGAGCATATCAGCGTATTTGCCTGCATTCATGCATGCGCCGTCCTCTAACAGTGCCTTTTCCTCAGTATGATCGAGTATCGGCATGTCGAGCGCCTTTGCCTTTTTCATAGCCTCGCGCATGACCTTCAGGTCATCTACAGACCTTCCATCCTCGCTGAAGCCGTACACTCCTGCCGCCTTGAGAGCCTCCATGTCTACGACCTCTTCGCCCTTCTGCCCGACAGTTATGCACGCCGACTGCAGCAGCTTCACGCCGTTTCCAACGATCTCTCTTGACTTTATAAGCTCTACAGTCTCTACAGAGTCAACGAAAGGCTTCGTATTAGGCATAGTGCATACAGCAGTAAAGCCTCCTGCTGCGGCTGCCCGGCAGCCCGTCTCTATGTCTTCTTTGTATTCCTGGCCCGGTTCTCTGAAGTGTACGTGCGTATCTATCAGTCCCGGCACGACCCACATGCCCTCTGCATCTATCACCTCATGAGCATCCTTTTCAAGCTCTTCTGCAAATGACATTCCTGTCTCACTGTCTGCAGGCTCAAATATTCCTTTTATAACTCCATCTTCTATCAGCAGATCTGCCTTGCGATCCATCATCTGCGACGGGTCGATAACACGACCATTCTTGATTATCGTTCTCATAAAACCTCCATTCTAATGCTCGCTGCTGTGAACAGTCACCTGCGGATACGGTATCTCTATGCCCGCCTTGTCAAATTCCTTCTTGACCTCCTCCAGCAGGTAATATCTGGCAGTGTAATAATTATCATTACTGCACCACGCAAGCGCGTCTATCATGACAGCACTGTCGCCATGCGCGGAAACACCTACAGACGCCTTTCTGCCCGTATTAAAGTAATCGCTGCTGTCTATTACATTTGCGATTATCTCCTTTGCCTTGTCTATATCGCTGTCGTAGCTCACACCGAACTGACAGTCAACACGACGATTCTCGTCCTCAGAGAAGTTTATGACAGTCTGATTGGCGAGTATGCCGTTAGGCATTGATATTACACGGTTCGGCGTTGTAAGCGTCGAATATATCAGGTTTATCTCCTGCACTCTGCCCGTTACTCCGGCGCACTCTATAAAGTCGCCCTTTCTGAACGGCTGATTCAATATTATAAGTATACCGCCCGCGAAATTTCCCAGGCTGTCCTTCAGCGCGAGCGCTACAGCCGCTCCGCACGCGCCCATCATCGTTATGAACGGCGTCATAGGGATGCCGAGATAGCCGAGTATCGTAAGCACGAGCATCAGTCCGAAAACTACCTTTATACTGCTTATCACGAACGTATGCAGCACATCGTCGAACCGCGAGTGGTCGAGCGCCTTCTGTACTATATGAAGCAATACTTTAAGTATTATAAGTCCGGCTATCAGCATTATAAGCACTGATATTATCTTGAGCAGCGGCCCGTTGAGGTAATCGGACAGCGGCGCCGTCACCTGCTGTACCGCACCGTCTATCGTGTTTTCTATCGCGTTGTCAACGCTGAGATCTTCGTTCATTTTTACTCCGTTTCACTTTCATTTTATTTTTTGTGCCGTAACATAAAGCCGACACGACGCATACATTAAGATTATACAACAAAACACTACTCTTTTCATTACATAACTGCATCAAAGTCCGCAGTATTAATTTGAAATATCAATATTTTATTTTTGCATTTTGTTTTCACCGATCAAGGAGGTAAAAAAACAATGCCAAGCGTATTTTTAAGTCCGTCCACTCAGGAATTCAACCCGTACATAAACGGCGGAAACGAAGAACAGTACATGAACCTCATAGCAGACGCCATGGTTCCGTACCTGCTCGCCAGCGGTATAGAGGTCGGTCGCAACAACCCTGACGAACCGCTTTCTGCCGCCATCGCAGCATCTAACGCCGGAAACTACGACCTGCACCTCGCTATACATTCAAATTCAGCGCCGGAGTCTCTCGCCGGACAACTCAGGGGACCTGATGTATATTACTACGCTACGAGCACGCGCGGACGCGACGCAGCAACGATCATCGCAAATAATATGAAATGGCTCTACCCCGACCCGTCTCTTGTAAATATAGTCCCGAATACAACGCTTGCCGAGCTCCGGCGCGTCACCGCGCCCTCAGTCCTCATAGAGGTCGCATACCACGATAATTACGCAGACGCTCAGTGGATAAAAGATAACATACAGGCCATAGCATACAACCTTTCAGTATCTGTAGCTGATTTTCTTGATGTTGCGTTCATCGAACCGGCTGCACAGCAGTAGTAGTTAAATTCATAAATACACCGTTTCGGTGTATTTATGAATTATATACACACGTTTTGTGTATACAGCCTGTCTCATACACCGTTTCGGTGTATGAGATTCGTTTTACTCACAATTTACACACTATATGCGTATAATTATTTATATACACCGCTTCGGCGTATATAAAATAGATAGTACATATATTGAATGCCGTTTACCACCTATGGTGACATCCGCCCCCGCCTGTGGTAAAATGACACCAGACCGCGAGGTCTGCATTTTTTAATTAATTTATTCATTCTTAAGGAGGTATTACATTTTGAGAACAGTCATATGGCTGATAAGAGCTTTTTTCTATCTGCTCGGAGCCATTCCTGATATGAAGCGCGCCGGACGACTGCGCGACGCCGGACGGATGGACGAGTTTTACAGCGTCGTAGACTACAGAGTGCGCGACTTTGCAAGGCAGATGCTTAAAAACGCAGGCGTTACAGTTGAGCTGCACGGCGCGGAGAACTTTACCGGTGCGCCTGCCGTCATAGTCGCCAATCATCAGAGCGATTTCGACATACCGATCATGCTTGCGAGCATGGACAAGCCTTACGGCATGGTGGCTAAAATGTCCATAAAGAAGATACCGCTCGTTCGCACCTGGATGGACTACATCGGCTGCACTTTTATCGACAGATCTGACGCACGCCAGTCTATAAAGGCGCTCAACGAATCGGGCAACCAGATAACGCTCGGCCGCTCTATCGTGATATTCCCTGAGGGTACTCGCAGCAAGGGTGAAAACATGGCGGAGTTCGGCAGCGGCGCTTTCAAGGTCGCTTTTAAGCGCAAAGCGCCTATAATCCCTGTCTGCATCGACGGCTCATATAAGATAATGGAAGCAAACAGCGGCAAATGGATAAAGCCGGGTCACGTCATTGTGACTGTGCTCCCTGCCATCGAAACGGCTGATATGGACAGAGCTGAACAGAAAACTATAGATAAGAAAATACGTGAAGACCTGCTCGCGGCTCGCGAAGCAAGCAGGGCGTCATATAAAGCTAATGATCTGTAGGCCCGCCGGGCGGGCGCTCCTGTATGCATTTATTAATTCATACAGGGATTCGGGCATTCGGACGATTTAATCAACATATGAAATATATTAAAGGAGAAAGATCAACATGATAAGGATAGGATATCAGGGCATCGAGGGCTCAAATGCTGAGCAGGCTGCTCATGAATTAGTGGAAAAGCTGAAGCTGACAGACGTAGAATACGTTCCGCTCGTTGATTCGCCGCACGTTATAACTGCGATGAAAAAGGGTGAGACAGACTACGGCGTATGCGCGGTTTACAATAGTGCTGCCGGCATGGTGCTTGAAACATTTTTTGCGACTAACGGCGTTGAGCTGCTCATAAAGGGCGAAACTACGCTGACTATACACCACTGTCTCTTCAAGAAGCGTCCTGACATTCCTGATGAGAGCCTGCGCTACGTTGCTTCACATGTGCTTGCGCTCAAGCAGTGTGAGGACCACCTGAAGTATCAGTACCCTAACCTCAAGAGCCTCGAGGTCGAGGATACGGGTAAGGCTGCAAAGGATCTCGCTGACGGTGAGCTTTCGGACGACTATGCTGTGCTTTGCAGGAAGAATGCAGGTGAGATGTTTGGGCTGTGCCTTATAGATGAAAATATCGAGGATTTCAATGACAATCGTACGCACTTCTGCCTGTTTCAGCTTAAAGAGCCGGTAAGATAGGGCGCAATAAATTTTTAAAGCGCAGCAGAGCACTGACAAGCTCGCTTGATCAGTGCGGCGCGTAGCTTGCAACGGCGCCGGGCGGAGCTTCTGCTCCGCCCGGGTTTCGGTGGGAGATTATTACCCGCCACCGAAAGTCGGGAATGGAACCCGCCTATAGAGGCGGGGGACATCTGGCGCTGCGTTATACATAATTAATACAGCGCGGCCTGCGGGCCGCGTTTTTTTCGTCTGCTGCTGGTGCGCCGGGCGCACGGGGAATGCATACTTATTATTTTTTATGCATAATTATGCATATTTGTGAGCATTAGCATATTGCATATTCGTATACAATATGGTATTATAGTTAGAAAAAATCACGGAATAATTTTGATGAAAGGAGCGCTTGTTATGCTCAGCACTATAAATACAGAGGGCGGCTTCGGCAACGTTACGCCTCAGGAGGCGCATTTTCTCAAGACGCAGGAAGACAACTTCATAAACAGCCGCGCGTCGCTGCTCAGGAAAAACAATAACATCGATCCGTCTCTTTACGATAAATACAACGTAAAGATCGGTCTGAGAAATAAAAACGGCACCGGTGTATGCGTCGGGCTGACACGAGTGTCGGATGTACACGGCTACGAAACTGACGAAAACGGAAATAAGATACCGGCTCCCGGCAAGCTGCTCTACAGAGGAATAAGTGTTGAAAATATAGTAAATGCGTGCATAAACGAGAACCGCTTCGGCTACGAGGAAACGAGCTATCTGCTGCTTTTCGGCAAGCTGCCTACGGAGTACGAGCTTTCAGATTACAAGAAGATACTCGGAGCGAGACGCGAGCTGCCAAAGGGATTTGCGCGTGACACTATCCTCGGCTCACCTTCTCGCAGCGTCATGAACCAGCTCGCAAAGGAGGTCCTCGCACTTTATTCATACGACAACAAGCCGGATGACACATCGGTCGAAAACATATTCCGCCAGTCTATCCAGCTCATATCATATTTCCCGTCACTGCTCGCCTACTCGTATCAGGCAAAGCGCTCTCATTTCGATAACCAGAGCCTTCACCTGCACTATCCGTCGGCAGAGCTTTCAACGGCTGAAAATATCCTGCGACTCATCAGACCTACAGGCGAGTACACAGACCTTGAAGCGAAGCTGCTCGACATCGCAATGATACTTCACGCGGAGCACGGCGGTGGTAATAACTCGACATTTACGACACACCTCGTTTCATCTACCGGTACGGATACGTATTCTGCAATAGCAGCCGCTATCGGCTCCCTGAAGGGTCCGAAGCACGGCGGTGCGAACCTTGCAGTAATATATATGATAAGAGATTTGAAGGATAATGTTACTGACATAACGGATTTTAAACAGGTAGAAAACTATCTGAGAAAGGTCATAAAAGGCGAGGCGAACGATGGCACAGGCCTTATCTACGGTCTCGGCCACGCGGTATACACGCTGAGCGACCCGAGAGCGCAGCTCCTTAAGCGCATGGCTCGCAAGCTCGCTGAGGAAAACGGGCTCATTGATGAATTTATGCTCTATGACTTTATAGAAAATACAGGATCGAAAATATTCTCTGAGATGACAGGCTCAGAGGTCGTGCTCCCTGCAAACGTCGACCTTTACTCAGGCTTCGTTTACAACGCGCTCAATATCCCGCTCGACCTTGCTACGCCTATATTTGCTGCAGCCCGCATCTCAGGCTGGTGCGCGCACCGTATCGAGGAGCTCACAGGCACGAACCGCATCATGCGTCCTGCTTACAAGTGCATCGCAGAGGATCAGCCTTACATTGCGCTTGCAAACAGGTAATAGATAATTTAAATATCATCATGTTCAAGAAGCGTGATCTTACGGCGGTCTGAATCTATCAGACCGTCTTTTTTCATTTTTGATATCTCGCGGATCATGGCGCTGCGGTCTACGCAGATATAATCAGCCAGCGCTGACATCGAAAACGGCAGCTCAAACGTTGCGCTTCCCTTTTTCTTTGCTTCTATCATAAAATAGCTCATAAGCTTGTTTCTGATATTTCTGTTTGAGATGACTTCAACGCGCATTGACAGGCGCTCAGTCTTATTCGATATTATCTTCAGCAGATTTGACAGCATTGACATGTGGCAGCCGCATGCTTTTTCGCATGGGCGGATTATGCGTTCATGGTTCACAAATATCACCTCGCAGGCCTTCTCGCAGACTGCTGTTATCTCGCTGTTATCAATATTTGAATATGCAAGTGTTTCGCCGAAAATATCGTTCTTTTCCATGCGGTCGAGCAGCGAATAATCGCCGTAATAGTCGATGCGTTCAAGGCGTACGACGCCTTCTGCGACTATGCCGACTGTAGAATGGGTATTGTCAAAATTAAGTATCGTCTCACCCGGTAAAAAGGTCCGCTTGTAGCCATCCAGGCAGTGATACATCATGTCAAGGTCCTCCTTGCTTATCCTGTTAAAAAGGGCGATATCTGAATTAAGTTCGTTCATGTAGTTCACCTCATACTTTTATCATGCATTTTTGGATTTTTGTATTTTCATAAAAGCAGGACGCCTTACTGTTGCCTGCGAAATATACGTGACACAGGGAACTTCAACTACGCTTACCCGTATATTCTCCGGCATTATTGGGCGTCTTTTTGTCTCCATAAATATTAAATTAAGTATACTTTTCTGTAAATACAGGACGCCAATACAGGCGGGCGGGCATGCAGGTCGCTTGAAGCCCTGCCCGTATCTTTGATACGGGCAGGACTTTAACCGTAGTCCACGTAGTGGACGTAGGAAGGCAGCATCGCTGCCTGTTGCGTAGCTTGCAACGGCGCCAGCGGAGCTTCTGCTCCGCCCGGGTTTCGGTGGGAGATTATTACCCGCCACCGAAAGTCGGGAATGGAGCCCGCCGCCTATAGAGGCGGGGGACATCTGGCGCTACGTTATAAAAATATAATAACATTTATGACGGAAAAAATGAAACCGGTCAGTTCGTTTTTTCCACGGTATACAGCTCGGTTGCACTCGCTATGGTATCAGGTCGTTCTGTGATAAGTTTTAAGAATACTTTCACCTTACTTTTACATACAAAACGCCCGGCTGGCGCATCGATGCAGCAAAAGTGCGAGTATATCAAAAACACAGAAAGGCTGCCGCAGCGTGCATTTACACAGTTGCGACAGCCTTTCATTTTATATTTTATATTTTATATTTCACATTTCACATAAAATTCAAATTTACAGGTCAGCATTTCTGCCCGCCGGCTCATTTGCTGACTTTTTCTTTTCTTTCTTGTCAGCATTTCTGACCGCCGGCTCATTTGCTGAACATTCTCATTTATATTTTATTGATAAAATATATTAATTTTCGGCAGCGGCGCTTCCTTCTCTTGCGCTCTCTATCCTTCTCATGAAAAATCCGAAAATGTTTCTTACTGCAGGGCCTGCAAAGAATATCTGCCAGCATAAAGCCATAGGGAAGTTTACGACAGTAGTCTGGAGCCATGCAGGTATGAGCTGGCTGTTTACGCCTTTAAAGAGTACAGTAGCTATAAAGCTCATCACCGGACACATGATGCATACGATCATTGATGATATAGCGCATGTGATAAACAACGGCTTGTCCTGCGGCGTCATAAAACGGAACGCGAGCGCAGACGCGAGCTTGCCTACTATGAAAAACTCGAGAATAACAGCAATCGGCCACATTATCGGCATCTCGTGGAACGCAAGTGCAAACACCTGATCCGTCATCCCGCCCATGTCTATTGCGATATTGTAGCAGACCATGGCGTATACCATAACGAACGCCATCATGAGAGTAAAAATAAAATCCTGTAACTTTGTCTTTGGCATCATAATTGAAAACTCCTTCCTCGCTCATCGTGTGTTGTTCGTTATCACGCGCCGGGCGCGTGTGCGTTTCCAATTATTAATACCAGATGATAAAAAAATCTATATAAAAAACATTTATGTAAAGGTCTGAAGCAGTCACCCGCTTCAGGCTCAACAGTCATAGAGTATAACAGAAACTTTTCGCTTATGTAAGTACTTTTTTCTGTACATCCCCACTTTTTTAGTTCAACAGCTGCCTGCTTCCGGTTTACTGGACCTATGTCAATACTTTGGACACAAAAAGTTGAACATTTGTCTCTCTGCATAACACAAGCAGAGAGAAGTGTTGTTTAAGCTGCCAGAGCCTCATCTTCAACCTGTTGTGGTGTCTTGTAATCAAGCGCACTATGGCGTCTTTTACGGTTGTAGAATGACTCTATATATTCAAAGAGTGCTGATTTAGCCTCCTCAAATGTGTAATAAGTGGTTGTGTATACTTCTTCCTTCTTTAATACGGAATGGAAAGATTCAATGCAGGCATTGTCGTATGGGTTGCCTTTTCTGCTGAAGGAATGTACCATCCCTTGTTCCTGTAAGTATTTTTCAAATTCTTCACTGGTATATTGGCTTCCCAAATCACTGTGAAGCACTATCCCAGTTGTATCAGGTATATTTAAGCATGCATTTTTTACAGCCTTTGTAGCAAGCTCTGCTGTAATATTTTTGCCATATGCCCAGCCTATGATTTTGCGATCATATAGGTCCATTACGGATGCAAGATAAGTCCAGCCTTCGTTCACCACGTAAATGTAAGTTATATCAGTTACGAGCTTTTTAAATACTGTATCAGCACTAAAATTTCGTTTAAGGATATTTACTTTATCATCAGGGACTTTTCCCTGATTCTTCTTGTACTGATATTTTTTTACTACAATGCTTTTTATATCAAGCTTTTTCATATGACGCTGAACGCGCTTAACTGAGCAGGGAATATTTCTATCATTAAGTTCCCTATGGATTTTAATAGCTCCATAACGCTTCTTAAATTCATTGTATACAGACAATACTTCATTGCTGAATTCAAGGTATTCACGCTCTCTTTTTGATGGAACATGATTTAATGCAGCATAATAAGTACTTCTAGGGAATTTAAGTGCAGAGCACATCTGCTTTACAGTATATTTGTTTAAGTTACCCTG
>CAVGAH010000048.1:0-14981 GCA_963627215.1 bacterium
AAGCACGAAGATTGTCCGCGATCTTTTTCCGTTCTTTGGTCTCGTCATCACAAATTGAGATTTTAAGCATCTTCCGGCTCCCTTGGTTCTTTATCAGACTTCATTTCCCCTTTGCCAGCAAACAAGTTAACAGTGCAGGAGAACATCTTTATGCCGACTGCCTTCCATATGGTTTGAATTATATGTCAAATCGATCTGTGTCTTATGATAAATACCCCCAGAGTATTTATTTGCCTTCTCTTCCTGCAAAATGTCCAACAAGGTCGCTATCTTTTCTTTCTTCTTGTTAGAACGCTCTGGCTTTTCTGCATTTTCAGGGATTTTCCAAGTTTTACCGGCAAGAAATGCTCCTTTCACTCGCCCCTGAGCGCAATAATTTCTAACGCTACGCTCTGATAGATTCCATTTTTTTGCTATCTCCGCAACCGAAAAGTAGCTCATCTGCTGTCCTCCGCCATAAACCAAATCAAAGATCCACATCTACATTGAGTTTAGTATATCACATTATCGGCAAAATATATTTATTTTCTTTATCATCATCCTATTTTTAGCCGATATGCAACATACACTATAGGAAAAAAGACCGCAAAGCATCGGGGGTTATTCCGATGCCTTACGGTCTTTTATTGTCGTTAAGATGTCAGCAATGAGGAAAGGCTAAGTTACCCTTCCTTTTAAGTTATCCTCAACGTTTATTTTACGATCTCGGTGCAGTAACGCATGAGCATCGTCCTATAGCCTGTAGAATTAAATATTATCATCCCAGCTAATGATCGTGTCAGGCTGCTAAGTCAATTTGTGGAGGAAATGGAAAAGCTCATGATACATCCATCTTATAGTCATATCTTAAATCATGCAAATTTTCAACATTTGAAAGGGATTTTTTGTCGAATTAATACTTATTTATATGTAATATTTGCTCAAACAATATTTTCTTCTATTCTACATATTCATATGGTATATTTTTTTGATTTCATGTATATTTACATACATTAATACAAATCATATTAATATTTTACGAACATACTTTTTTAAAAGAACATGATTACTAAAAAATTACTTTTAAGAAAATAACAGTTTTATCCACAGGCATCCACATGTTTTCCACATATAAAAACGGCTTATTTTCAAAAACAGTCAGAGTTTTTGAATGATTTCCACACGAGTTTTCCACCGAGCTATTGTGGAAAACTTTCTTTTTTTAATGCGTTGATTTTACTGGCTTTCAGGCATCGCGTAACATTTTATACGCAAAAGTTATCCACAGCTTTTGTGGATTATTCACAGGTTATCCACACCTGGAGATTTTCAGAAAAAAGCTTTTCAAAAACACCTCTTTATAAATCTTTATAAAACTGTATACTTTTTAAATTCGGGACGCATTTCTGTTGCCTGCAAATAGCTCTGCTACGCTTTAAATATTATGATGCGACTACCCTTATCTTATCTGCTGTATCAGCTTTCTTTTCTATTCCGAGATAGCCGAGTATTCCGTCTGCGATGGCGCGGGCTATCTTGCTCTGATATTCGTCAGTCTGCAGCAGCTTTGCTTCCTCTGCATTCGACAGGAAACCACATTCTGCTATTACTGTAGGGTATCTTGCTTCTTTCATTATCAGCACATCATTTTTTCCCATCGCAGTCCGCATATTTCCATTGTCTATATACGATACGAGGAGCGCCTGTATCTTTTCTGCAAGCACGCGGCTCATTTCAGACACTGCAGCGTCACCAGCCGTTGTATAAAATGTCTGAGCTCCGAAAACACTGCGATCCTCACGGTAGCTGTTCAGATGCACGCTGACAAACGCGTCCGGCTGCAGCTTATACGACATATCGAGTCTCGCTCTCAGGTCCTCCGACTTTTTAGACCTTACGCTGCTTTTACCCTCGCTGTACAGTCCGCAGTCGCTCTCGCGCGTCATTACAGCCTTTACACCGTTCTTCTCAAGCACATCACGTATCTTAAAGCATATATTCAGATTTATATTTTTCTCACATTCACCGTCAGCACTCTCTGCACCGCCGTCTATTCCCCCATGGCCCGGGTCGAGCAGCACGACAGGCTCCTTCTTAAAAAGTCCCGAAACAGGCGTACCGTCAAAAGCACCTGAAAGCGCTGCGCGAAGCTGACCGTCTGCCCCTGCCGGGCTAACTGCAAATATCACGCAGCCCGTTATTACGAGCAGCGCGCACATCGCAATGCAAAGCACCGTACCCCTTATCCTTTTGATATTCACCCATTTTATTTCCATATCATCACATTCTCCCGCCGAAATGCGCCGACCTGCACACACATGATACTGCAATGATATGCTGCTCACACATAAAAAATGCCGGTCACAGACCGGCATTAAACAAATATCATATATTTAATTTTTCATATATCATACAGTTCCTGAACGACATACGCATAAAAGCATCCTACATCAGCTCCGCCACAAGGTCGTACACCATCTTACCTATGAGCAAAACGATAACGCATATCAGCACCGGGCGTATAAATCCGCTGCCCTTTCTGACAGCCATCTGTGAGCCTATCAGCGCGCCTGTTACGTTGCACGCGCCCGCAGGTATCGCATACCTGAAATCGATAGTTCCCGCTATCCAGAACGTCACGAGAGCGCTTACATTTGACGCAAGATTGAGCACCTTCGTATTTCCGGTAGCAGTCTTGAGGTCAAAATGCATAAATGCAGTGAATGCAATGGCCGCTATAGTGCCCGTCCCCGGGCCGAATATTCCGTCATATCCTCCTACAAAGAAGCCTACAAGAAATCCGTATATCATGATCTTGACCGGTCCCAGCAGGTAAGACCTGTCCTCATCCCCGCCGAGCTTTTTAACGAAAATTATAATAGCTATAACAGGCATGCAGACAACAAGCATGAGCTTTAAAACCTTATCGTCAAGCATCAGCACTATATGAGAGCCGATATTAGACCCTATAAACGAGCCTGTCGCCGCAATCACCGCCACCTTAACATTGATTGCTCCATGCTTCAGATATGTAGCCGCCGCCAGCGTCGTTCCGCACGCCGATGAGAATTTGTTAGTTCCGTAGCATACATGCGCCGGCATACCGGTCAGAAAATACGCGGGAAGCGATATGATGCCACCGCCTCCCGCTACAGCGTCAACAAATCCGGCGAAGCCTACTGTAAGGCTGACCGCCGCTATCATAAATAAATCTTCCACTTTATTCCCTTATATTATATTTATGTTCATACGCAGGATGTGGGCGCGCCGGGCGCGCGCAAGGCCGATCGTCTATTCACGATGCACTATTTATTCGTTGATTCATCATCCTGATGTTCAGGTCGGCGCCACAAGTCTATATCCTTGTACTTCGCCTGTATCGCCTTCACTGCATCCTTCGTATCAAGGAAAAGCTGCTTCTTCTCCGTCAGGTAGTCAGTATGTATGTCAAGGCCCTCAGGGGTCAGCCTGTGAATGAATCCCGGATCGTATTCGAGCGTCAGTCCTTCAGGTCCGCCGACAAGCTTGCCCTCGCCCCCGCATACGCCGCACTTTACTCCGCCGTCAGGCTTTATCTGCATCTCAGTACCCGAACAGAACGGACATCTGAGCAGTTCCTTCTGAGTAGTCGTGTATACATTGCCGCCTGCGATCGAATTGTCAGCCTGAAGCAGCTCAGCCAGCTTTGCAAGCTTTTCGAGGTTTTCGCCCTTTACGCTGTCGCCCGGAAGCGTTGCAAGTATGACCTCCTGCGCGATAACATTCAGATGCAGCTTTCTCGCAAAAAGCAGCGTGTCCTCACGGACCATGCCCTCCCATTCAGGCATTCCGAATGAATTGACTATAACGCAGTCAGGGCGCCCGAATATCCTGTGATCGCCTACGATCGATATGAGCCTGTCCAGTATGACCTTCAACGCCGTATGAGCACCAAGCATGTAAGCAGGCGCCGCTATTATCACCTTATCGGCGTGCTTGATGTTTCTTATGAGAAAATCAAGATCGTCCTTTATACCGCATTTCTTTCCCTCAGGAAGACATGCATAGCACGCTCTGCAATACTTTATGTCCAGCTCATTAAGCCTTATCATATTTTTCTCCCATTCGTCCGGGAGCCTGCTCAGTATCTCCTTGACCGCCAGCTCTGAATTACCGCCTCTTCTCGGTGATGAAACGAGTCCCACTACACGCATGATTTACCTCCTCATACACAACTTTCCATAAGTCCGTGACCGCAGCAGTACGAATGCTCTCATACCCGCCGCGGGCCGGGCCCGCCAAATAGTTTCTATACAAAGTATACCATGCGCGGAACATAAATGTCTTGTGAAATATCACAACATTAACGTAATTACGCCCTGTCCGCATCCTGCGGACGCATGATACAGAGCGCAGCTAATTACAGTATTTTCCACTGCATTCATTTTAAAAGAGGCTGTCATGTAAACACGGCAGCCTCCTCGATAATTCGATACATTTATTTTATCGTTCAGATCCGATATTTTTAGTATTCCCACTTTTTATCTGATTAGAATACAGGCTTTACCATACCATTGTACTTTTCTTCGATGAACTTCTTGCATTCGTCAGAAGTGAGTGCAGCAGCGAGCTTCTTGACAGCTTCGCTGTTTTCATTGCCTTCCTTAACTGCAAGAACGTTTACGTACATAGTAGCGCCTAAAGAATCATCGCCTTCGAAAGCAAGACCGTCATCAGCTGTGAGGCCCGCTGCGAGAGCGTAGTTACCGTTGATAACAGCGAAATCAGAATCCTCGAGAGCTCTTGGAACTGCAGCAGCTTCAAGCTCAACGATGTTTACGTTATGTGGGTTTTCAACGATATCCTTCTTAGTTACGTTCTGATCAGAACCTTCAGGGAGAGTGATGATGCCCTGAGCAGCGAGGAGCTGTAAAGCTCTGGCTTCGTTTGTTGTATCGTTTGGAACAGCGATAGAAGCTCCGTCAGGAATGTTGTTGAGGTCTGAGCTCTTTCCGGCGTAGATTCCCATTGGTTCGTAGTGAACGTCAGCAGCGTCAACGAGGTGTGTACCGTTTTCAGCATTGAAGTCGTTCATGTAAGTAATGTGCTGGAAGTAGTTAGCATCGATCTCGCCGTTTTCAACAGCAGTGTTAGGCATTACGTAGTCAGTGTATTCCTTTACTACGAGGTCTACGCCTTCAGCAGCGAGTGTGTCCTTAAGAGCGTTAAGGATCTCAGCGTGAGGTGATGCTGTAGCGCCTACAGTGATAGTTGTCATTTCACCGCCTGCAGCTGAATCTGCAGCGCTTCCGTCATTTGCAGCCTGGTTGCCGCAGCCTGCGAACGCAAAAAGTCCGAGTGCAGCTACGAGAGCTAAAGAGATGATCTTTTTCATGTTAATTCTCCTTTGAATTTGCAATATATGCATCTTTTATATTTTTTGCCGCCGCGCCCGAGCGCTTCGGCTTCCGTAACGGTATCATGCCGTGAAGCATGTCCGCTTGACCGGAAAGATTATATAGCAACGGCGGAGTTACGTCAATGTTCTCCGCCGATGTTATCTTAAATTATTTTCATACTAACATGGTATGGATATGATTTTTAAGCAATTTTGTCTGTCTTCAACTACTTTCTGATCCTGCGGTCAGTCTTTTTAGCGATTATAGTTCCAACTGACTGTATGATCTGTACGAGTATTACTATAAGCACTACAGTCGCAAGCATTACAGCATCCTGATATCTGTAGTAGCCGTATCTCAGCGCTATATCGCCAAGACCGCCTGCGCCTACCGCACCTGCCATTGCAGAGTAACCTATAAGAGTAATGAGTGTGATAGGTATTCCCATGAGTATTGAAGGCTTGCTCTCAGGAAGCATTACCTTGAAAACTATCTGCGGTATAGTCGAGCCTGTCGCATGAGCGACTTCTATAAGCCCTTCATCGACTTCCATAAGCGATGTTTCTATAAGTCTTGCAACGAATGGCGCTGCCGCTACGATAAGAGGCACTATCGCGCCGCGAACTCCCGTAGCAGAGCCTACTATAGCTCTTGTAAACGGCATTATCGCTACTATAAGTATGATAAACGGTATCGAACGACCTATGTTTACTATCCATCCGAGCACCATATTTACAGGTCTGCACGGAAGTATAGAGCCCGGCTGAGTTATTCTTACGAGTATTCCCAGCGGAAGTCCGATGATATATGCAAATAATGTAGAAATAAATACCATAAGAAGCGAATCTATAACACCCTGGCCCATAAGTGCGCCGTATTCACTTAAAAATTCTGACATTATGCCTCGCCTCCCTTTGATCTTCCTTCTGATGCCGCATCTGCCTCTTCCGCTGCATCGCCGTCGACCTCGTCAGGGTCTGTACCGAGCATGTCCGAAAGAAGGAGCTTCGTCATCTTCTCACGAGGATTCTTAAATACCTCCTTTACCTCGCCCTCTTCTATGATGTGCGCATCGTTTATTACAGCCACGCGGTTGCATATCTTTCTTACAACGCTCATCTCATGAGTGATGAGGACTATAGTAACGCCCAGCTTCCTGTTTATATCCTTAAGCAGCTGGAGCAGTGAATTTGTAGTAAGGCTGTCGAGAGCCGATGTCGGCTCATCGCACAGGATTATTTTAGGATTGTTTGCAAGCGCTCTCGCTATAGATACACGCTGCTGCTGACCGCCTGAAAGCTGCGACGGATAGTTTTCTGCCTTTGATGACAGGTCTACGAGTTCCAAAAGCTCCGCTACGCGTTTTTCTCTCTGCGCCTTCGGAACTTTGCATATCTCGAGCGGATAAGCTACGTTGTCCTTTACAGTACGCTGAGTCAGGAGATTGAACTTCTGGAACACCATACCCATATGGCGTCTGAGCTCAAGAAGCTGCGCTCCGGTAAATTTTGTGATCTCCTCGCCGTCTATAACGATCTCGCCTGACGTAGGATGTTCAAGCAGGTTTATGCAGCGAAGGAGCGTACTCTTTCCGGCACCGCTCATACCGATTATGCCAAAGATATCACCGTCCTCGATAGTGAGGTTGATATTCTCGAGCGCTTTGAACTGACCACTTTCAGTGTTGTATATCTTTGAAAGATTTCTGATCTGTATCATTGTGAAATAACTCTTTTCTATAAATTTTCAGCATCTGTTAAATTTAAGCATAACACGCGCGGCACTCGCCGCTCACGCAAGCAATACTTAAAAAACACAGACAGGCTCTCTGTCTGCGCATACTATATAATTTTATTATCAACGCAGTACGATGTCAATTATAATGAAGCCGAAATAATAAAGAAAAAACGAAAAATGCGCCCCCGTGGGGCGCAAAAATCATGTAAATGAATCCTTTTCCATATTCCTTACAATCTCTACAAATTCATTTGTCCATTTATTAAATATTTTGTCCTTATGATATACGATATTCAGGTTTCTGTTGAGCGCATCGTCATCAACATCGAGCAGCGCTACCTCACCATTTTCTATGTCCTCCTTTACCAGCAGATACGGGAGCACAGCTATGCCGTAATTTTCCTTTGCAGCATTTACCAGAGCGCGTGTATTGCTTGACTCCCATGTAACATCTACCTTCATGTCGTTGAGCATCATGATATAGTCGAACTTATCGCGCACGCCTACGCCCTTTTCTCTGAGCAGGAACTCACAGTCCTCAAGGTCCGAAAATTTCAAGCCGCTGCGCTTTGCAAGCTCGTTTTCAGGCGAACATACGAGAACTATCCTGTCGTTGTAAAACGGCTCCTGTATAAGGTTGGTATCATGCACAAGGTCTTCCATGAGCGCGAAATCTATCTCGTGCTCCATTATCATCCGCTTAAGCTTTGCCGAGCCTGTGACCTTGACTTCTATCTTTGCCTTAGGATATTTCTCACGGAATTTATCTATATATTTTCTGATAAGAACTGTTCCCGCAGATATATTTGCACCCACCTTTATAGTCGCTATATCCGACAGGAAATGTATCTCTTCTTTTACTTTTTCATGCAGGCCCAGGATCTGCTGAGCATATGCATATAGCAGGTCGCCCTCCGCTGTAGGATACAGCTTTTTAGGGTAACGCTCAAAAAGCCTGACGCCGTAAAACGCTTCAAGCTCCTTTATCGCCTGGCTCACAGAAGGCTGACTTATAAAAAGGCTTTCCGCTGCCAGTGTCATATTCATGAATTTATAAACTGTTAAGAAAATTCTCAGATGACGATTACTCATATTTTTTATCCCCAATGCTGTGATTTTGATCCTGACCTTTAAAGATATCAATTATCGTACGACCAGACCGACGCCCGGCTTCCGCTGCGCGACCTGCCCCCTGTTCCTTTTCAAACAGGTCTGTTCAGCCTGACCGGGTCATTTTCAGTCGATACTGATCTGCATCAATAATTTCAGTTACACATATATATTATATCGTTAGCAGATAAAAAGCAAAGGTTTCTCATTATTTATATTATTTTATTTGGTTTTTGTTCATTAATTGTATCTGAGATTGTGTTGAATACAATACGATCTATACCTGCATTACCTGTCTTCAAGGAATGTCTGCCAGAATCCCTTCTCACTGCCGCGCGCCCAGCGCGCTTTCCATCTTTTATCCTCAACGATTTTCATACATTTTATCACGTGTCGAGCCTGTTTTTCACATTATATTACTGTTGGGAAGTATTTGCACGATATACAGAAAGGACAAAATAAAAATGAGCAGAGAAAGAGCAGGGATAAAGGTCGGCGCGCTGGGCGCCGCGGGGAATATCGTACTTTTTATTATCAAATTCATAATGGGAGGTATGGCGAACAGCATCGCCATAATAGCTGACAGCTTCAACAATCTCGTTGACTGTACTTCATCAGTCATCACTATAGCCGGATTTCATATTTCGGCTAAGGGGCGCGACGAGAAGCACCCTTTCGGGCGTGGGCGCGTTGAATACATTTGCGGGTTTATCATAGCGCTGCTCATACTCGGAGCCGCCTTTTCGCTCGTACAGCGCTCTTTCAGGCGTCTGCTTGCTCCGGAAGCTCTTAATGTTTCTCCTGTTATGTTTTTAGTTCCGTTATGCTCGGTACTCATCAAATCATGCCTTATATATTATACAACACGCGTGAACCGCCTGCTGAAGTCCTCTGCACTACGCGCCACTGTGCGTGAGAGCTGCGCCGACATGCTGATAACAGCGCTGACTATTATAACGCTGCTTATATCGCCTTATACCGATATACCTGCTGATGGCATCGCTGGGCTCATCATAGCCGTTTTCATCATGTGGTCCGGGCTGACCGCGCTCGCTGAAAACATGGACCTTCTTATCGGTAAAGGTGCTGACAAGGCGCTTGAGAATGAAATACGTGCGCTTATACTCCGTTACGGTGTATTTGAAGCGGTGATATCTATCGAAATCCATGATTATGGTCCTGACGAACAGATAGCAGTAATAAATGTCCGACTGAGGCAGACGTCACCGTCTGAGCTGTCAGACGACAGGATATGCAGCGCTCTGCGTGACGCGCGCGCACGCCTTATTAACGATTACGGACTAAAGCCTGTCATATACTGGGAACCATAATGCGATGCTTCCGCAAAAAAGAAAAGTGCTGCCTCATTCAGCAGCCCGCCTGCAATACATCGTAATACAACGATATACCAGTCGGGCCACCAAGATCAGCAGCACTTTCCTATGAATCCTATATCTATCTAACGCCATAGGCGTCGGCGTTGATAGCAAAATTTATTTAAGCAGATCTACCTTATCGGTCTTTTCCCATGGAACGTCAATATCTGTACGTCCAAAATGACCGTAAGCAGCTACCTGACGGTAGATAGGTCTGCGGAGATCAAGATCTCTGATGATAGCAGCAGGTCTGAGGTCGAACACCTTATTTATGCGCTCGATGATCTCTGCTTCAGGGATCTTTGCAGTTTCAAATGTATCTATCATTACAGATACAGGTCTTGCAACGCCGATAGCGTAAGCTATCTGCAGCTCACATTTGTCAGCAAGTCCTGCGGCTACAACGTTCTTTGCAACGTAACGCGCAGCATAGGCAGCTGAACGGTCTACCTTAGTAGGGTCCTTGCCTGAGAAAGCGCCGCCGCCGTGGCGAGCGTAACCGCCGTAAGTGTCAACGATGATCTTTCTGCCTGTAAGGCCTGAGTCACCGTGAGGTCCGCCTATTACGAAACGTCCTGTAGGATTTACGAAGATCTTTACTTTATCGTTCATCAACTGTTCAGGGATAACAGGCTTTATAACATTTTCTATTATATCTTTTCTGATCTGCTCGAGAGTTACGTCAGGGTCGTGCTGAGTTGATACGAGTACAGTGTCTATACCGTCAACATTACCGTCCTCGTCATACTCTACAGTTACCTGAGTTTTGCCGTCAGGTCTGAGGTATGGCAGAGTGCCGTCCTTACGAACGTCAGTAAGTCTCTTTGCAAGCTTGTGCGCAAGCATTATAGGAGCAGGCATGAGCTCAGGTGTTTCATTGCATGCATAACCGAAAACGAGTCCCTGGTCGCCTGCGCCGATAGCTTCTATCTCATCCTCGCTCATAAGGCCTTCCTTAGCCTCAAGAGCCCTGTCAACACCCAGCGCGATATCTGCTGACTGCTCATCTATAGTAGTCACAACAGCGCATGTGTTTCCGTCAAAACCGTACTCACTCTTTGTATAGCCTATATCATTTATAACACCGCGCGCGATCTTTGCGATGTCAACATAGCTGCTTGTAGTGATCTCGCCCATTATCATTGCAAGACCTGTGTTGACGCATGTTTCTGCTGCTACTCTTCCGTTAGGGTCAGCAGCGAGGATAGCGTCGAGAACTGCGTCTGATATCTGGTCACAGATTTTGTCAGGATGACCTTCTGTAACTGATTCAGATGTAAATAATCTTTTCATTTGTACCTCCTGTATTTTATCATAATAAAACCCTTCACAGCTTCTGCCGGAAGGGTCCTTGTGTTTTACGTTACGCGAACCTCATCTCTCAGAACATTCTGCAGGAATTGGCACCTTCTCGCAATTACGCTGTCATGCGATGGTTGCCGGACGTCATCGGGCCTGTTCCCTCGGTCACTCTTGATAAGGATTGTATTTATCATAAAGATTGTACTCCATCTGATGCATTTGTCAAGTATTGATTACGTTTTCTTTTCATTTCCGTGACATCCATTGTTTGCCTCCCTGCACTGTGATAAGATTCCGCATGAAGGGACGGTCAACATCTAACGGCTGTCAGTCAATACAGACGACCTATAAATTACAGAAACATTTAGGAAAGGAGTTTATTGTAAATGAAAAAAATAGTTTCTATTATACTTACAGCAGCAATGGTACTGTGCATGTCAGTTCCGATGACATTTGCTGCCGACAGCGCCACAGGCGCAGTAACGTCTGCACAGCAGACAACATTTTCTGACATCTCCGGCAAAGACTGTGAAGATGCAGTCAATGCTCTTGTAAAAGCAGGCATCATAAACGGCTTCAGCGACGGAACGTTCCGTCCTGACGCAAACATAACGCGCGCACAGGCGTGTACGCTCATAAGCAAGGCATTTCCTAAGCTCACTTCATCTGAGCCCGGCAATACCATATTTGTCGATGTAAACACTCACAGCTGGTACGCTGAAGCTGTCGCTTACTGCGCTGCCAACCACATCGTTCAGGGCAACGGCAACGGCGTATTCCGCCCGGACGCAAACGTTTCAAACTATGAGATCATCGCCATGCTCGTGCGCGCAAAGGGTCTGGCTGATGACAGCACTATGTCCTGGCCGAATGATTATGTTGCTGCTGCAGAGGGCATAGATATGCTCAAGAACGTTTCTCTCGATCTCACTACTCAGGGCAACCAGCCTGCTACTCGCGGAAACGTTTCTGTTATGTTATGCGCAGCTGCAGGCATCGATGCAAGCCAGCCTTCAGAACCGTCTCAGCCGTCTGAGCCATCAAAGCCTTCAACTGACCCGTCAGCTCCGTCAGGTGATACAAGCTACTTCAGCGGCAAGTCAGGCAACGCTTACGGTTTTATAACTTCAACAGGACACGCGCTCGATGAAAAAGGCAATGATGTAGGCATGATAGACTTCTACATGCAGGGCAAGACTTATACACTTCTTGAGCGTTCTTCATCTACAGGCGCTATCGGCAACCACGATTCTAAGAGCGGTCTTGTACGCGTTACTCTGAACAACGGTAAGATAACAAAGGTACAGGCAATGTATGAGTTTAAGTTTGATGGAAATATTCCTTCAGATAAATCAGGATATCCTTATACTATAACTCAGACAGGTACTGACGACACAAAAAACCTTCATTTTTATAAAGTAAAGGATGCAGGAAAAACATATGCTTACTATGACGATGGTTCTTCTGAGCAGGGTACTTACATTGGTATAAATAATCCATGCGTAGTATACACATGCAAAGCTGACGGATCTGATATAGAGTACGAAATTGGCTCAAACAGTGATATCGCAGAAGGCTCATATATAGCAGCATTCGCTATAGACAAGGATTCTGCAGGTGTAGCTGATGTAATTCTGGTAGTTGATGGAGATGAAGCTGCTAACCTTCTTGATATGAGCAGTAATGGTACTGGTCATGAAAATTATAAGGGGACTTTTAAATAGCTTTTAATAATTTCTAAACAGGGCTGCCGTACACCGGCAGCTCTTTTATTTTCTTCACATTATATAGATATATAAATTATTAATCATCCGGATCCACATATCCGCCCACTGTGCTTCCTTCATATATCAAACATCCGCAAATACGCTGAAATACCTTGAAAAGAAGTACGCTGAACGATACAATTATATATATGCATACAAATATTCTGTAAAGGCTGTTTCCTGCATAAAGCGCAGATCCGCGGCCGCGCTGCGCGCCGCCTGCTCATACAGTCTTCACCATCAGCCGGAAAGGACGGTATATAACATGAAGTACATATTGATAGAAAAAAAGGACCGCATCGCTACTCTTACCATAAACAGGCCTGACGCGCTCAACGCGCTGAATTCCGAACTTCTTGCGGAACTCTCAGACGCATGGACACAGCTTCAGTCAGATGATGAAGTACTCGTTATCATCGTTACAGGCGCAGGACGCGCTTTCGTAGCAGGCGCCGACATAGGCGAAATGTCTGAGATGAATATGGTCGAGGGTCGCGCATTCGGCAATATCGGTCAGCAGCTCTTCCGCCGCATAGAAAGGTCTGAAAAGCCTGTTATCGCGGCAGTAAACGGTTTTGCCCTCGGCGGTGGTCTTGAGCTCGCCATGGCGTGCGATATCCGTATATCTTCTGAATATGCAGTATTCGGTCAGCCTGAAACAGGTCTGGGGATAACACCCGGATTTTCAGGCACACAGCGCCTGACGTCCATCGTAGGCCGCAGCAGAGCTATGGAAATGATACTTGCAGCTGAAAATATCAACGCTGAAGCTGCTGCATCATATGGCCTCGTAAACCGTGTAGTTCCTGCTGACAAGCTTCTTGAGGAAGCAGGCGCTCTCGCCGCTAAGATAGCTTCACGTGCTCCGCTCGCAGTGAAATGGGCTGCTTCCGCCATAAAGCGCGGTGCAGAAACTGATATAGACTCAGGTATCGCTATCGAAGCAGATCTCTTCGGCATGTGCTTCGCTACAGCAGACCAGAAGGAGGGAATGAAAGCATTCCTCGAAAGACGCCCTGCTGAATTTACAGGCCTGTAATTGCTTGAAAAATCGCGGTTTATACTGTACAATATATTATGTTAGCAAGTTAGTATCAAGGTAGCAGCTGCAAAGCCACATAAAGGAGGCTGGCGGCATGTTAAGGAGGAACTATTATGAAGATAGGTATTTTAGGCGCTTCAACGATGGGTCGCGGACTTATCCAGCATTGCGCGAACTGCGGTTTTGACATAATTTACCGCGCAAGGAGCCAGAAATCTGTTGACGATGCTTACAATCATGTGGCAGGTCAGTATGATTTCATGATCTCAAGAGGCTGGCTCGCCCCTGAAAAGAAGGAAGAGAACCTTGCAAGGATCATCGGCACTACAGATATAAACGTTCTCAGAGAGGCTGATTTCATAATCGAAGCTGCTGCTGAGAATATGGATACAAAGAAAGGGCTTTTCGCTGAGCTCGACAAGATCTGCAGACCTGAGGTGATCCTGGCTACAAACACTTCGTCTCTTTCCATTACGGAAATAGCGTCTGTTACAAAGAGACCTGACAAGGTAGTAGGCATGCACTTCTTCAACCCTGCTCCTGTAATGAAGCTCGTTGAGGTCATTCCGGGATACAACACTTCTGATGCGACTATAAAGGAAGCAAAGGATCTCGCTGAAAAGCTCCTCAAGACGCCTATCGTAGTTCACGAAGCTCCGGGATTCGTTGTAAACAGGATGCTCGTTCCTATGATAAACGAATGCGTCGCTGTTTATGCTGAAGGTATCGCTTCTGCTGAGGATATCGACAGAGCTATGCAGCTCGGCGCTAATCATCCTATGGGTCCTCTGGCACTCGGCGATCTCGTTGGTCTTGATATCTGCCTTTCTATCATGGAAGTTCTCCATGCTGAGCTCGGCGAAGACAAATACAGACCTCATCCACTGCTCAGAAAAATGGTACGCGCAGGAAAGCTCGGACAGAAGACGGGCGAAGGTTTCTATAAGTATTAATATATAGAATTTTCGTTATACATAATGAATTTTATAAGGCGCCGCGCCATGCGGCGTCTTTTTTTTCGATTTGCGGGCTTTTAAGGCATAAAAATGTTGACAAAAATGCGCTGCGCATGTATGATATTAAGGCTGATGCGCTCTGATGGGTGTTTTATGCCCTTTTGCAGCGCTGCTTTTTCTGGGGGACCGCCGGGCGGTCGGCAGGATAGGGCAAGCGCAGCGTATTCATGCATTTTATTTGAGTATTCGGCCTATTCCGTTTTCTTTCTTTTTTAAACGGTACGGCGTTTACTATACGGTGCAGGCTGGGAAGGACCGGCCGTGGCCGGAAGTTA